>NZ_SSBM01000019.1:0-146453 GCF_004795115.1 Streptomyces sp. A0592 | reverse complement strand
TCCGGCGGAGGCGGTTCGGCTCCGGGCGCGAGGGTGACCTGTGCCGTCCATGACCAGGGCTCCTGAGGGGGATCCCAGCTCACCTCGACGTCGGTGTCGTGGAAGTCGCGCGCGAGGTCGGCCACCATCCGGGCCGCCGCGGCCCGCGCGTCCTGTGGGTCGGTGTCGGCCGGCACGTCCGGCGGAGGCGGTTCGGCTCCGGGCGCGAGGGTGACCTGTGCCGTCCATGACCAGGGCTCCTGAGGGGGATCCCAGCTCACCTCGACGTCGGTGTCGTGGAAGTCGCGCGCGAGGTCGGCCACCATCCGGGCCGCCGCGGCCCGCGCGTCCTGTGGGTCGGTGTCGGCCGGCACGTCCAGACGCCCGCAGAGCATGCCGCCTTCCATGGTGAGGACACTGTGGCGCCAGCCCTCGGGCGTCGCCAACAGCACGATCCCCTTCGGGATGCCCCAGGCGGGCCGCTTCTTCCTCTCCTTCCTGCGTCTCACCATGCGGCTGTCCCACCCCGTCGGAGTAGTGGCGTTCCCCGCCACCGTCGGGTGTCGGGGACCTCGTCTGCGCTGCTAGACCCAGGTGTCCAGCCACATGCGGCCGCGCCAGGAGTCCATCGGGAGCGTCTGGCCCGTGTAGATCGGCCAGAAGTAGATGAAGTCCCGACGACCCTAACCCGCAGAGTCCTGACCAGCCTGAACGCTGCTGGCCGGGGCTCTGAGGAGGTCACTGGGCCGTCTCTGGGCCGTGATCATGGTCCGGGGCCGCCTTGAACAGCCCGTCGACAGCCTTCCGCGTCCGCCCCTCGCTGCTGGGCATCAGGTGCGTGTACGTCCGCAAGGTGAAGCCCGGGTCGGCGTGACCGAGGTACTGACTCAGGGCCCGGATGTTCTCGCCGGCGTCCAGCAGGACGGACGCGTAGAAGTGCCGCAGGGCATGCATGCCGTGCTGAGGGGCGGAGGCATACCGCTCACCCTCCTTGGCCGGAGGGATGATGCCCGCGACCGCAAGGGCGGGCTTCCACATGTGGTCGTTGAAGTGGCTGACCCGGATGAACGTGCCGCCCAGGCTGGAGAAGACGAGCGACCGCGTCACGAGGGGGCCGTCCGGCGTCCGCCAGGGCAGGGTGACAGCCACCGGGGGGTGGAGCTTGGAGTGCGCGCGCAGTGCAGCCGCAACAGACCCGGGCAGTGGCACAGAGCGCGCCTTGGCGCCCTTTGGCGGGGCAAAGACGTATTTGCCCCGGATGCGCTTGAGCTGGTGCTCCACATGGAGCCAGGCGCCTTCGTAGTCGATCTCCTCCTCGGAGAGCCCGAACACCTCGCCCTGTCGCAGGCCGCATCCGCCGCCGGCGTCGACAGCGGTACGCAGATGTTGGGGCAGAGCGGCGCGCACCCCCCACACCTGTGCCGGGGTCCACGGCGTCACGCGCGGCGGCGCGGGCTTGGGGACCTGCACCGACCGGGCCCGGCACGGGTTCTTGGGCAGGAGGCCGTCATCCACCGCGGCGGCGAACGCGGCATTGACCGTGCCGAAGATGATGCGGCGGTGCGAGGAGGCTGGGACGTTCTCCTCCAGCTCACCCAGCCAGGTCCGGATGTGGCCCGGCTGAAACGACGGCATGGGGCGGGTGCCGATGTACGGATAGGCGTGCAGCCTCAGCCGCCGCTCCGCCGCCTCGCGGCTGTTGATCTCCGTCGTGTGGGTCTTCACCCACTTCTCGGCGAACTGCCGAAAGGTGACGCGGCTGGCACGCGGGTCCACGTACTGACCCCGGGACATGTCGGCCGCGGTCTCGTTCAACCACAGCTCAGCGAGGCGCTTCTGCTTGTCCGGGAAGGACTTGCTCTTTTCGGTGCCGTCGGGCCCGACGTACCGGGCGCGGTAGCGAGCCCCGGTGCCGTGGCGGTCGGTCTTGACCCGCCGGGTCTTGCCGTCGGGACCCTTTTCGGTCTTGTACCAGCGGTCTTGGATGTGGCCGGCCACGTGGTGCCCCTTCATGAAACGCCAGGGGGCGGCCCGTGTGGGCCGCCCCCGTGGTGGCAGTAGGTGGTCTAGGCGGCGCGCTGGGCGTCCGCGTTCATCTGGTCGTTGATCCAGCCGTGTACGGCTGTGGGGTCGTAGCGCAGGTGCTTGCCGACGCGGAAGCCGGGCGGCCCCGTGCGCTTCTTCCGCCACTGGTAGACGGTCTCCAGGGGTACGGCGAGCAGTTCGGCGATGTCGTCGGGGGTGAGGTAGCGGTCGGGGAGTCCGCCGCGCAGGGTGGCGCGGGGGTCGCTCTGGGCGGGCATTGCTCCTCCGGCGGGTCGGGTGGGGCGTGGCGAGCCCAGCCGAAGCGCGGGGCGGCCGTGTGTGTCCGAGGTTGGGATTTCTGCGTCACTGCGTCATCTGCGTCACTCGGGGCTCTGACCTGCGGTTTTGAGTGACGCAGGGGTTTGGGGCCTGCGTCACCGGTGACGCAGCCGTCCGTCATGGGGTGACGCAGGTGACGAACGGTGACGCAGAAAATGGGTCTCTGCGTCACCGCTGTTGGTGCAGGTCAGGGCCGGTTTTCGGGGCCGTCGTGACGCAGGTGACGCAGCGTCTTCCTACTTAGGAAAAAGAGAGGGGCTTGTGTCTGTTGGTGTGTGCGCCTTCGGGCGAAATGCGGAGCCGCAAGCGGCACGCCCGTTGGGCGGCGGCACGGCCGCCGAAGAACAAGAAGAGCACCGGGCCGCCCGGGCGGGGGGTGCTCCTCTTGCTTGTGCGGCTGGGACCGCCGACGCGGGGTCTAGAAGAGATCCTTCTGCTCGTCCTGCCGGGGCTGGGGTCGGGCCATCGCGATGTAGCGAGCGGTGTTGACGCGGCCCCAGTCGACGAGGACGCCGCGGGCGGCGAGGACGGGCTGGAGGCGCTTGAGGCGGTCGGAGAGGACTTTGCCGGTGGTGGGCCAGCCCTTGGGCTGGGGCCGGAAGTCGTCTCCGGTGTAGAGCTGGGTGAGGGTGTGCAGCCACTCCGCGGACGTCATCCGGTCCTCGCCGCCGGGCTCGATGTTGGCGGCGTGCTTGAGGACGGTCTGCGCGAGGAGGTCGCCTTCGATGACGTCGTCGTTGAGGTCGTCCAGGCTGGCCCGGTAGGCGTCCAGCGCGCCGAAGCTGCGGGCGGCATCGAGCTGCGCGCACAGGTGGGCGAAGTCGGCCATGCGCAGGTCGGTCGGGATGTCGGCCTGGGCTGCGCGGACGCTGACGGCGAGGTCGAGCACGGACCCGAGGATCACGGGCAAGTCCCGCGCGAAGTCCCTCCACAGCTCCTCCTCGGTCCGCCGCACGCGCGGGCGTTCCAGACGGAGAGGCAGCAGGCGTTCAGCGAGGTCGGGCCGGATCACGCCGACGTCGATTCCGGTCAGCAGCAGGGGGCGGCGGTAGCGGGAGCGGACGACGTCACCGTCGGTGAACAGAGCGCGTTTGATGTTCTCGGCACCGGTGACGATGCAGCACATGAGGTCGGAGAGGTCCGGGCCGAGGTGGGAGAGGTTGTCCAGGCCGGTGATCCACCCGGCGGCGACGGCGGTGATGAGGTTCTCTTCGTCCTTGGGCGGGCGGCGCAGGTCGCCGCTCATGCCTTCGATGATGCGGACGAGCATCTTGCCGGCGGTGGACTTGCCGGCGCCCTGGGGGCCGGTGAGGAACGGGGCGGGGACGGGGACGTCGGGGCCGAGGCATCCGACGAGCCAGGCCAGGGCCAGGCCCTCGCTCTGGGCGCTGGAGAAGTTGACCAGGCGCATCAGGAGGTCGATGCCCTTGCCGTCGGTGTCCTTGACGGGGAGGGGGAGTTCGCCGGTGAGCTGGGTGCGGCGCCAGCAGACCTCCCGGGGGTCGGGGGTGAGGATGTCCCAGCCGTTGGGGTGGATGCGGACGGACTGGCCGTCGTCGCGGCCCAGGTCGAGCCAGGTGGCTCCGTCGAATCCGGGGGCGACGCGGATGTGGACAGGCTGGACGTCTTCGGTGAGCGCGAGTGCTTCGATCAAGTCGAGTGCCTCCTTGAGGGCGGTTCCGTTGAAGACGCCGACCCCGTCGCGGTACAGGCCGACCATGAGTTCCTGCCGGTGGCTGCCGGTCGTGCCCTGGGAGCGGATCGGGCGGGCCACGGGGTGGCCGTTGCGCTGGGCGTAGACGGTCCCGTCCACGGTGCGGAAGTACCGGAAATGAGCCTGCGCGTAGTCGGTGATGACCTCGCGGGCGGGGTTCTTCTCGTCCTCAGGCATGTCACATCCCCAGAGCAGCAACGGCGTTGGACCATGCGTCCTCGCAGTGCCGCAGGGACTCGCCCTTGGCCTGCGCGGCGGTGAACAGGCGCTTGATGTGGGCGTCGGTGAGGCAGCCGCACCGGCCGTGCGCGGACAGCACCGCGAGGAACATCCGGTACACGGTCCGGTGGATGCTGTCCGGAGCCTCCTCGATCCGCTGCTCCGCCATGGCGATGCCGCGTTCGAGGTAGACGGGCGAACGGTGCCGGCACTCCCCGCCCCCGACCGGCGCAGCCGCAGCCGCAGCCACGGGACGAGACGCCGGCCGGACCGCTGCGGGCTCCTTCACGGCGAGCGCCCGCACGACGTCCGGGAGCTGCACCATGGCGCCGGTGCCGGGCCCGAGCCAGCGGGCGTAGGACATCAAGGACTTGATGTCCACGCTCGGGCGTACGGCGTTGGGGGAGGTCATGGCGCCGAAGTAGATCCAGTGCTCCCCGCGCGTGGTCGCCACGGTCCTGGTCGCCGGGAGGTTCTGGCGGGCCCACGCGACTGCGTCGGGGTTGTCGAGGTCGACGACGGTGACCCCGGCCCCGCCCGGGTGGTAGGCGACGGCCGCGGCTTGCCGCCAGGCCGGGGCCCACGCGGGCGAGGTGAGGATGTGCGGGTTGGTGGTGGCGGCGGCCCATGCGTGGCACGGCGCCGGGCACGCGCAGGGGCCGGGGGTCTTCATGTTCGGCCGGCCGCCGCAGGCGTTCTTCCGGCAGGTGCGGCAGTTGCCCATGGGGCCCTTGCCCTGCCGCAGCGGCAGCACGGGCAGTCCCTGTTCGGCGAGTTGCAGCGCGGTGTGGAGAGTGGCGGGTAAGGCCACGGCGCCGGGGTCTCGCGGGATGTCGGTCGGGTGGGTCATGCTGGTCTCTCCAGTCCTTGGTGTTCTGGACGAGAGCGGCCCCAAATCTTGGCGGATGTGGGGGCCGCTCTCGGCATGTCTGGGGTGATGCGGAATCCCTGCCGGTCGGAGGTCAGGGAGGCTTGGGCACCCCCTGCCGGGAGGGTTGTGCAGGGGGTTTCGGGGGTCTGACCTGGGGCGCCTCCCTGCCTCCCTGGTGGATCATTTGTGCAGGTCAGTGCCGGGGAGGTGGGTCAGGGAGGCTGGTAGGGAGTTCTCCCTGCCTCCCTGACGTGTGTGGGGTCGCCTCCCTCTACTCGGCGGCGGAAGTGGAACCGTCGGGGGTGCGGGAGGCGACGACGCGGGCGACGCGTTCGCGGGCGAGGGTCATGCGGCCTTCGGACTTGTACGGCTCGGCGCCGGTGCCCTCCAGCGCGCGCTTGAGGTCGATGAACGTCCACTTGCCGTAGGTGTCCTGGTCGAGGGCGGTGAGCCGCTTGAGGACGTCTTGGGTCAGGACGCGGGTCTCGGTGCCGAGGACGGTGAGGATGTCGGTGAGCGGGTCGCGCTGCTCGCCGGGCTCGGCGACGGGTGTGGTGGTGATGCCGGCGCGCAGGGCCTTGGCGCGGTCGGCGACTTCGGTGGCCTGGTCGGTGTCGATGTAGTGGGTGCGGACGGTGATGGAGGTCTGGCCGGCGGGGATGGTGATGCCGTCGGAGGCGACGACGACGGTGCCCTTGTCGAGGCCGAGTCGGAGTTGGTGGGGTGCGGCGCCGCCGTCGACGGCGTTGTCGCCGAGGGCCATGCGGGCCTGGGACTCGGTGCCCAGGACGAGGGAGATGCGGGTGTGGGCGCCTTCGCGGACGAGCTTGGGGAGGTTCTGGTCTGTGGGGTCCTGCGTGCCTTCCCACAGCAGCACGTCCACGGCCCGGCCCTGGTTGTGGATCTTCCGGACGGCCATGAAGTAGCGGGAGGTGGCCTTGGATCCGCCGTAGGGGTGCTTGTCGTCGTCGACGGCGGGGCACATGAACGCGACCTGCGCTTCGTCCACGATCCCGATCAGCGGCGTGAACACGGTTCCGGCCGGGGCCTGGATGCGGCGGTCCATCTCTGCGACGAGGCCTTCGACCATCTCGGTCGCCTTGACGACGTGTGCGTCGGTCGGGCCCTGGATCAGGGTCGTGGCGAGACCGCCGTCGAACATGCCCCAGTCCCCGACGCCCTTAAGGTCGGCGATCCGGAACTCGATCGAGGTGTCGAAGGCGGCCCACAGGGCGAGTGCGCGCAGGGCGGCGGTCTTGCCCTGGTTGGACTTGCCCGTGATGAGAAGCATCCGCTGATACAGGCTGAGGGTGGCCGCGTCCCCGCGCAGGTCCTGGCCCCAGATGGCCTTGCCGGTCTTGTAGTTCGCGGCGACGGCCTTTTCGAGGACCAGCGGGGACGGGCCGATCGGCTCGTCGAGGGCGCCGGAGTCGGCGATCCACAGGCGGATCGTGCGGGCCGCGACAGGGATGGTGATGAACACTTCGTGCTGGTGGCGGGCCAGGTTCTCAGCGAGCTTGCGCCGCCGCCCCTGCACCTCCTCCGTCGACACCCCCGACGGCAAGGTGACATCGACCTCTACGCCGCATCCGGCGATCCGGATCGGGCCGAGCATCTGCGCGCCAGCGTCGCCCATCTCGTTGATGGCCTTACGCAGCGGGCTGATCCCGAGGTCACGCAGGGCCGTGACGACGATCGACGGCGTGATCGGAGCGCCCACGCTGTCCCGCTGCTTGGCAGGCAGGGACCACTGCGGGGCCGTCTGCTGCTTACGGCCGACTCCCCACAGCGCGAGCAGGGCCAGCCACGGGCCGACCGTGACCGCGGGTCCCCACACGACGGTGCCGACCATCACGATCCAGTGGACCGCTGCGATCACCGTCGCTAGCGGGGCGAGGATCCACGACGGGTCTTTCGTGGCTATGGCCAGCACGATCCCCAGCAGGAGCAGACCGCCGAGGGTGAGGCCGGTGGCGTATCCGGCGCTCTTCACCGCGTTCTGCGGGGCCTTGAGCAGGTCCATGCGGCGGTGGTGGCGGGCGGCGCGGTAGCGGGTGAGGCGGTCCTCCCACTCCTTGGCCTCCTCGAAGTTCCCGCCGGCCTCGGCGGCGCGGATCATCCGCTCGTACCGGGAGGCGGTCCGGCCCTCCCACGTGCGGCGGGCGGTGACGCGGGTGCCGCCGATGACGTACATGCCGTGCCGGGCCACCAGCCGCGCCGCCGCACGGGTCCGCTCGTCGGTGACGATCCGGCGGATCCCGCAGGCGGAGCGCGTCCACACCCGCACCCGCCGGACCGCCTCCGGGGCCGGGCCGGGGGGCGGGCTGTCGGGGGTGTCGACGGGGAGGGTGTAGGTGCCGGTGGTGGGGTCTTTGAAGAGGGGGACGACGTTGTCGGTCATGCTGAGAACTCCTGCTCTCGCTGACAAGGCGGGTGGGTAGGTCCCGGGGCGGCCGGCGTTCTTTGGCGAGAGGGCGGCCGCCCCGGGGCACAGCTACTTGCGGGTCTTGCCATTGCTGGCGCGGTTCTTCCGGGCGGCCTTCTCGGCCTCGGCCTGGTCGGCGGCCTGCTGGGCCTCGCGGTCGCGGGCGCCGTCGATGATCCGATCGACCTTCTTCTGCAAGTCGCCCAGGTGAACGTTCTCCCCAGCGATCCCGCGCTTGGCCATCCGGGCCGCGTACCAGCCGATCTGCGTGATCTCACGAGCGGTGAACTTCGGGTCCTGCGCCATCAAGAGGCTCCTTTCGGAGGCCGGGCTGTCCGGCTCCCCACCCGCCCCGCCACGACGGACGGCGAGGGCAGGCAGACGTCAGACCTGCGACGGCCGGTCAGGGACCGGTCTTGGAGAGTTCGTGGCCGTGGCACAGGACCGGGCCGATCAGCAGGCCGATACCGGCGACGGTCCACCGGCCGGCGGTCAACGGCCCCGGCGGAACCTCGTCCACGATCCGTCCCGTGCGGCCCACGGCCCGCGGGTCGTCGGCGCACGCGACGATGCGCACCTTGTCTCCGGCGGCGAACACGTCACCGCCTCCGCTTCCGGCGGGCCTTCGCGACGTTCTTCACGGCCGCCCCGGCCTCGGGGCTGCCGATCGACTTCACGACCGTGTGGACGCCCCAGCCGAGGACCAGGGCGAGGAAGGTGAGCATCGCCAGGTTGGCAGCGATGGCGGTGAGCGCGCCGACGAGGAGCGGGCCGAAGTACACGCCGGCCGCGACCGCGCCGGCGCCGACTCCGGAGCCGAGGGCTATGCGCTGGACGGTCTTGTCCGGGGCGGCCTGGTGGATGTGCTGGTGCACGACCTGCGGCCCGGCGTACGGGGCGGGGAGCTGGTCGGCGTAGATGTGGGTGCCGTCCGGGAGTTGCACGACGCCGGGCGGCCGGATGGGTTCGGGCAGGTGGTTCACGGTCATCTCCCGTCAGGGGGCTTCGGGGTAGGCGCAGGGGACGCACATGCCGAGCGAGACCGGGATGACGTATCCGGCATCGGCCCGGCAGGCCGGGCAGGTACGGCGGGCGGCATTCGCCCGGGCCAGAGCCGCGCGCTTGGCCGGGGTCATCGGCCGGACCGGCTTGGCCCGGTCCACGCGGTACAGGAACGCGGTCAGCGGAGTGCGCCGCCGACGCGGACGCTCAAGCTGGGCCACGACGTCCTGACCGCCGGGCCGCAGCCCCGCCGCGCGGAGCTGCCGGCGGGTGGCCAGCCCGTCCGGGGCGAGCCGCCAGGGGTAGACCGGCAGGGTGGCCATCAGCTCACCACCGCAGCCGCGTCACGCTCGCGCTCGGCCCTCAGGGCCTCGCGCACGATCCGGGCCTTGGCCGCGGAGGTGTGCAGGGCCTTGCGGATCCCCTCACCGGTCAGCTTTTCGACCGGCCACGACTCCGTCAGACTCCGGGCCTCCGCCAACAGTTCGGCCTCCGACCGGACCGGTCGGGCAGACCGCGCCGCCACGGGAACTCGACCGGTCGCCCGACGAGGACGCGACACTTCCGCCGCCACGACCGGCACGGCCGACACATCGACCGAACCGACCGGCACATCGACCGCCCCGGCCGAGTCCAGCTCAGGCGCTGGGACGGGCAGGGCGGTGGGCTCTTCCACCACGGATTCGCCCAGCTCAGCCATCGACCGATTTGTATTGGTCTGCACCGATTCGGGTGCGGTCGGGTCGGCCGTTGGGCGGTGGTGGAGGACTTTGGCGACGAGGTCGGAGCCGAAGTAGATCGACCCGACCGGCAGCGATGTCGCCAGCAGCACCAGTGCCCAGTTCGTCCAGTCGCCCTCGGCCAGTCGGCTCCAGCCGATCGACTGCGAGTGCAGGTCCGGCACGAGCCCGTGCACGTAGTTCAGGACCAGCGACGCGAGCGTGTACGAGGCCAGCACCCGCAGCGCGAACTTCCGCGCGTCCCCGGTCAGGACGAGGGCGGCGACGAGGGCGAGGGCCATCAGCCCGTCGACCACGAAGGGGTACAGCCACGCGGCCGTGGTGTCCGCACCGATGGCCCGGGCCACATCCCGCAGCGCGTTCCACGAGACTCGGAACGCCATGCCGACCACGGCCACCAGGGCCAGCACCAGCAGAACCCGCCCGGTGCGGTTCACGCAGCGCCACCCGAGGACGGGAGGTGGGCGGCCCGGTTCTCCAGCGCGGTCCGGGCGGCGAGCACGCGCCGGCAGGCCCGGCGCAGCCGCTGCACGTCTACTTCGGTGGGTGTGCGGTCCAGCGTCATGATCTCCGCGTCGAGCAGGTCGCGTTCCGCCAGGATCAGCGGCAACTCGACCTCGATCGCCTCAAGCTCCGCGTTCGACGGCTGCAGGCCGTCGGACCACGGGGTAACAACATCGTGAAGTGCAGCGATGGACTTCATGGGTCTTGCTCCTTCTACGGAGGAACGGGACCGAACAGCAGCCCCGGTGTTCCAGCACCGGGGCTGCACTTCGTTGTGGAGCAGGAAGAACTGCGGCTCTCCTTGACCCCGCCCGTACGAGACGGGAGGAGAGGCAAACGGCAGCGCCGAGAGTGGCGCGGAGGGCTGAGCAGTGCGTGTGTCCCCTTCAGGTCTGCGACCTGGCGAAGGCGTATGGAGACGTGACCTTTCGGTCTTAGCCCTCCGGTGAATGACAAGGCGCCGGGTCGCCTCCCCCCGTCCGCTGCGGGGCTCCTGGTCATGCGAGTCGTGCTTTAGGCAGAGCAGGGCAGGGCATACTTGACCCCGCTGCACCGCTTGCTCAACTTGTTGGTACAAGCTGATGCAGTGATGCTGCACCCACGGACAGTGAGTCGTCAAGGGATTGGGGCCCACATGTACCAACAAGTTGAGCGAGTGCGTCATGATGGGGCCATGAACAAGCAGCCGAAGTACCGTCAGGTGGCTGACGCCCTCCGTCGCGAGATCGACAACGGCGTCTACCCGCCGGGGTCTCGGCTGCCGTCTGAGAGTGAACTCTCAATCCGCTTCGATGCGTCGAGGAACACGGTCCGCTCGGGCCTGAACGCCCTGGTTGGCGAAGGGTTGATCTCCTCCAGCCAGGGCCTCGGCTACGAGGTGCGCAAGCACGAGGTCTTCGAACTCAACGCTTCCCGCTTCGAGAACCTGACCTTCCCGCAGAACGGCGACGCCTACAGCACAGATGTCACGAACGCTGGGCGACACCCGACGCAGACGTTCCGCGTTGAGGTGACCCCGGCAACGGATTACATCGCCGGACGCCTCAAGGTCGACGTCGGCTCCACTACGGTCCTACGGTTTTGCCACCGCTTCGTGGATGACGTGCCGTGGTCCACCCAGGCGACCTACTACCCCGACTGGCTCGTGAAGGAGGCACCCCGGCTTGCCGAGCCTGGGGACATCGCGGAGGGGACGACGCGATATCTGGCGGCCGCCGGCATCGAGCAGGGTGGCTACTTCGACGAGATCGCCACGCGCATGCCGACTCCTGATGAATCGCGCCTTCTGGACGTGGGCGCTGGCGTGCCGGTGCTGCTCTGGACGCGCACGGGCTACGCCGGCGACAGGGTCATCCGGTGCACGATCACCACGTTCCGAGGAGATCTCAATCGCATGAACTATGAGATCGGTGAAGTTCCCACCCGGGTCGAGGGCGGGCAGTCGTGATCATAGAGCTTGCCACCGCCGATGACCTTCCCAGGCTGTTGCAGTTCCGTCAGGAAGCGGCAGCCTGGCTGGCCAAACTCGGTTCGGACCAGTGGAGTCGCCCCTATCCGGCGGACCGCCTGCTGGCCACCATCGAGGCCGGGACGGTTTTCATGGTCCGTGATGGTGAAACGACCGCGGCAACCATCACCCTCACGTCGGAGGCGGAAGGCGGGCTTTGGTCGAGTGAAGAGCTTTCCGAGCCGTCGTTGTTCGTGAACAAGCTGACAGTTGCCAGGACGCACGCTGGGCGGAATCTTGGAGGGCGGTTGCTCGATTGGGCGGGAGATCGGGCGTGTCGGTCCGAGGCTTCTTGGCTCCGCCTCGACGCGTGGACGACGAACGACCAGCTTCAGCGCTACTACCTCAGCCACGGGTTTGAGCACGTCCGCACGGTCACGGAAGGCGGGGCCGTGAACGGCGGACCGCGTGTGTCGGGGTGGCTCGCCCAGCGTCCGGCGCGACTCAACCCGAGCCACGCCCTGTCGGACCAAACGCCGAAACCTGCATCAGTATTCAGGAGAGGGTGACTGGTCAGCCTGCGGGATTGTCTCCCCCTGCAAGGCATTGCCTAATGCGCCGTCCTTGCGGGGGAGAAACTCAAACGAGCCGCAATACCGGTCGAGTATCCGACATCCCTAGTAGCTCACTAACGCGAGCTTCTTTCCAGGCAAGCTCGCGCGCCAATCGGCGCACGGTCAAGCCTTGGTCTGCACTTGCTAGTTCAAATGCCTGTGTCAACATAATCGGTTGCTCGCCCGGGTATCCGCTGACGGGCTCTGGACAGAATCCCGGCAAGTTGGATAGAGTGTTTAGTTTTTGGTATGCGCGGCTTGTGGTGGCGTCTGAAGAAAGGCCGAGTTCTCTACATCTGTAGACGAGGGATTTTACGGAGACGCCCCAAGTTCGAGAAATGTTGGCGAGTCGCGCCAAATCCATTCTGCGAGGCAGGAGGGGGTGAATTTCATCGCGAGGTGTCAGGAATTCTGCGGCGAAGGTGTTGGCTTCGCGTTCCTGCTGCATGTCTCCGGTCGATGAAGAGTGCAGCACGAGGTGCCCAAGTTCGTGGGCGGCGCTGAATCGATGCCTGTAGACATCGTCCGCCCTATTGGGGGTCAGGATGATCAACGGTCGAGGCAGGCCACAGCTAGCGAAAGCGTCGATTTTGGACGTGGCCTGGTCGGCTTCCGGTGGCACTACGACGACGATTCCCCGAGCCTCCATAAGTCTCACGAGGTGCCGCACGGGTCCCTTGGGGGCACCCCAATGTGCCCGCAAAGCGCGGGCAGCTTCGGCCGGATCGCGGGGAATCTCTGTACCAGGATGAACCTCGCCCCCGGCAAACCCCGGCAAGTCGACGAGCGGAAGTTGTACCCGCTTTTCGAGTGCGTAGGTAAGCTCCCAAACTTGCCCAGCGAAGCCGAGCGCCTTGTTTCGCTGGGCGCCGCTTGTGGATCGCAGCGACCTGAAGTGGGCCATAGTCGTATCGAGTTTTCCCAGGGGGCGCCCAGCCAGGAAGAATTCGACGGGCACGTCGAGCACTTCGGCAAGTCGTGGCAATAGTTCCGGTCTGGGTCTGCTGCTACCTGTTTCGTACTGGCCGACTGCTGCGGGTGAAACGCCGACACCTTGGGCGACATCCTTCTTTGTCATGCCGGCAAGGTGTCGAGCTTGAGTGAGGCGGGGCGGGTGGAAGCCCTCCCAAACGGCCTTGGGTGTCTCGCCAAGGCCGGGGATCGTCGGATTCTCAGTCTTCATCGCTCTCTGCGGTGTCGTGGTCGGCTACGTCGGCCGCTTCGGTCAGGGGCGTCACCCCAAGATTCCGCTCGGCGGGGCTGCGGCCGGACATGGGCACCTCCGGCAGGTCGCCGGAGTCAAAGCGATCATCCTCCGTCGATGTTGCCCCGAGGCTCATCAGGTGCGGTGTTACGGGCGCGGCGAGGGGTGATTGCTCCGTGAGCCATTCGAGGGTGCCCGAATCATCGCTCATCTCCACTTCGCCCCACCATGCGCGCTTAAGGCCCGACCTGTCCATCTCGTAGGCCACGAGAACGAGGCGCGGGCGGGGGCTCCGGCTGGCCACCTCTTCGAGGGAGGGCCGTAGGGGCAGCAGCGCTTCGTCGCCGGGCAGAGGATCCGCGATCCAGCGTCGGGAGGCCGAATCCGTAGCGGCAAAGATCTCTTTCACGAGGTTCGAGACCTTGCGCGGCCACTGATCAATGTTCTCGTCGGGGGAATCGATGTGAACGGGGTAGAACAGGGCCTCGCCGACCAAGGCCAACTTGTACCAAGTTCCCGTTTTGACTACCTCGGTTCCTTCGAGGCCCAGGTCTAGGATCCGCTCGACCAGCAGGTCGAACTGATCAACCATGCGCTCACCGCCGGGGGCGAAGCCCCTTCGGTTACGCGAGACCGCCTGGACGTCGAGCATGCCCTCGGCCGTTTCCTCCAGGGCTCCCCACACGGCGTCCTGCACTGCCTCGGCGTCGCTTCCGAATCGCCTTCGAGCCCAGTCCGGCACGGAGTTGTTCACTGACCCCTCCCGTCGCTTGGTAGCGGATTGCCCAGAAGGCTACACCCTGCGCTTCAGTTTTATGCAGAAAACTTGCATGAGTGCTTTAGGGGTTGGGTGGCGGGTTCTGTGCAGGATCCGAGTGACGGGTTCTGAGGAGGGGTTGGAGAGCGGCGAGCGAGATGAGCCAAACTCGTGAGACCTGGGCCGTCTGTGGGCCGTCAAGGGGCGGCCCAGGACGGCCGGCGACCACCGGCAACAACCACGACGGGCCCGGCACCTGTCGGTGCCGGGCCCGTCGTTTTGGCTGCTAGACCCAGGTGTCCAGCCACATGCGGCCGCGCCAGGAGTCCATGGGCAAGGTCTGGCCCGTGTAGATCGGCCAGAAGTAGATGAAGTTCCACACGATCAGCAGGACCAGTACGCCCGCGCCGATCGCGCCCAGGGCTCTGCGGCGTTCCGAGGAGCCGGCCGGGCCGAGTAGGGCGCCGATCATCATCGCCACCGCCAGGCACAGGTACGGGACGAAGACCACCGCGTAGAAGTAGAAGATCGTCCGCTCCTGGTAGTTGAACCAGGGCAGCAGGCCCGCGGCCAGTGCGCACGCGATCGCGCCCGCCCGCCAGTCGCGGCGGAAGAACCACCGCCACAGCACGTACAGCAGCGCGAAGCAGCCCGCCCACCACAGCAGCGGCGTGCCCAGGGCCAGGACCTCGCGGGCGCACTTGCCGGCCGCCGTCGCCGGGCAGCCGTCGGTGCCGGGCTCGGGGGACTCGTAGAAGTACGAGACCGGCCTGCCCAGCACCAGCCAGCTCCACGGGTTGGACTCGTAGGTGTGCCCGGAGGTCAGGCCGACGTGGAAGTCGTAGACCTCGGTCTCGTAGTGCCACAGGCTGCGCACCCACTCCGGCAGGAACGACAGCGAGCTGTTCTGGTCGTTCTTGGCCGCCCAGTCGCGCAGGTAGCCGCCCTTGCCGTTGTCCGGGCTGAAGATCCAGCCCGACCACGACGCCACGTACGTCACGATCGCCACCGGCACCGTGGAGACGAAGGCGGGCAGCGCGTCACGGCGCAGCATCGCCGCGTACGGGGCGCCCGCGCCCGCGGTGCGGCGGGCGGCCGCGTCCCACAGCACGGTGAGGATGCCGAAGAAGGCCAGGACGACGAAGCCGTTCCACTTCGTGCCGGCAGCCAGCCCCAGGCAGACCCCGGCCAGGATCCGGTACGGGCGCCAGCCCAGCCGCAGTGTCTCGGCGATCCTCGCGTCGGGCCGGGTCCGGCCCTCCTCGTCCACCGGCAGAGCGTCCGCCAGCCGGGCTCTGGCCCGGTCGCGGTCGATGAGCAGCGCCCCGAAGGCGGCGAGCACGAAGAACATCAGCACCAGGTCGAGCAGCGCCGTGCGGCTCATCACCAGGTGCAGGCCGTCCACCGCGAGCAGCGCGCCGGCCAGGCAGCCGAGGAAGGTCGAACGGAAGAGGCGCCGCCCGATCCGGCACAGCATCAGCACCGACAGGGTGCCGAGCACAGCGGTCATGAACCGCCAGCCGAAGGGGGTGAGGCCGAACATCCACTCGCCGAGCCCGATCACCCACTTGCCGACGGGCGGGTGCACGACGTAGCCCGGGTCCACCGGCAGGGCGACCCCGTCGGGGTTGGCGAGGATCGACTTGTCGATGTCCTTGGGCCAGTTCGCCTCGTAGCCCTGCTTGATCGTGGCCCAGGCGTCCTTGGCGTAGTACGTCTCATCGAATATCACCGCCTTCGGGCTGCCCAGGTGCACGAACCGCAGCACACCCGCGACCAGAGCCACCAGCAGCGGTCCGGCCCACGCCATGATGCGCTGCCAGGTCCCCCACACCTCCGGCGGCAGCCCGAAGGTCATCCACAGCTGCCGGGACGGCTTCGTGTACGGGGGCACCAGGCGGGTGCGGACGTCCACGCGCGGCGACGCGCCGGCTGCCGGCGCGTAGCCGAAGCCGCGCAGGCGGCGCAGCCAGGTGGGCGGCTCTTCTTCGCCGCCCGCCGTTGCCGAGGGCAGGGCCCCCGCGGGGCTGGGCGGCGGCGTCGCGGTACTGGTCACCGGCACATCGTAGGGAAGAGATCTGTGTGTGCCCCAGTGGCGTGGGTGACGAGCCGCGGGACTGAGAGGATGGGCGGGTGACAACTGACCAGCCCCGCGTGACCGAGCCCACCTCCACCGAGGGCGTCCTCGTCCTCGCCGGCACCCCCATCGGCGATCTCGCCGACGCCCCGCCGCGCCTGGCCGCGGAGCTGGAGCGGGCCGACGTGGTCGCCGCCGAGGACACCCGGCGGCTGCGCCGGCTGACCCAGGGGCTGGGCGTGCACACCACCGGGCGCGTGGTGTCGTACTTCGAGGGCAACGAGTCGGCCCGCACCCCGGAGCTGGTCGAGGCCCTGGCCGGCGGGGCGCGCGTGCTGCTGGTGACCGACGCCGGCATGCCGTCCGTCTCCGACCCCGGCTACCGGCTGGTCGCCGCCGCCGTGGAGAAGGACATCAAGGTCACCGCGGTCCCCGGGCCGTCGGCCGTGCTCACCGCCCTCGCGCTGTCCGGGCTGCCCGTGGACCGGTTCTGCTTCGAGGGCTTCCTGCCGCGCAAGGCGGGCGAGCGCCTCGGCCGGCTGCGCGAGGTCGAGGGGGAGCGGCGCACGCTCGTCTACTTCGAGGCCCCGCACCGGCTCGACGACACCCTGGCGGCGATGGCCGAGGTCTTCGGCGCCGAGCGGCGGGCCGCGGTCTGCCGCGAGCTCACGAAGACCTACGAGGAGGTCAAGCGCGGCGGGCTCGGCGAGCTCGCAGCCTGGGCGGCCGAGGGGGTGCGCGGGGAGATCACCGTCGTGGTGGAGGGCGCCCCGGCGGCCGGACCCGGAGACGTGGACGACGAGGAGCTCGTGCGCCGGGTGCGGGTGCGCGAGGAGGCGGGGGAGCGCCGCAAGGAGGCCATCGCGGCCGTCGCGGCGGAGGCGGGCGTACCCAAGCGCGATGTCTTCGACGCGGTCGTGGCGGCAAAGAATGCGGCACAAAAGGCGCCATAAACCGGTAAAGAGCTAGCCTGAAAAAGCAAAGCTCAGACCGTGCGCCGGGCGCTTTGGGCATGAGTCGCCCAAAGGCCGTCCAACACTGGACAGGACCTGATGCGCTCCCGCCCGAAGAGGCGTCCACTGGCAGAGGCACCAGTGGAACAAGAGGAGCTGGCATGAGTGAGATCGCAGACACCCCGGTACCGGTCCAGGCCCCGGCACCCGCACGCTTTTCCAGCCCCGACGTGCAGACCGTGCACGAGGCGTACTCCTTCGCGTGCATGCGCTGCGGGTTCGGCTGGGAGCAGGGGTACCGGATCGAGCACCACGTCGACGGCCGCGGCGAGCCGTTCATCATGTACACGGTCGACGGCGAGCGGGTGCCCTCCCCGCTGTCCAACCCGACCTGCCTGAACTGCGGCGGGCACGTCGTGCGGATCATGCGCGCGGGACAGGTCTCCTCGGTGCTCGGGATGATCGACCACCTCTACCACCACCGCATCGCCCCCGGGATCGCCGGACCGGTGCCGGCGGGGGCGAACGTCCCGCGCACCCCGAAGCCCCGCACGGCCACCGGGTTCCACGATGCCCCCGGACCCGTCGCCGTCAGCGAGGCCGAGAAGCGCGGGGGCCTGCTCTTCCGGCTGAAGGGCTTCTTCCGCCGGTCATAGGATCGGCCCCATGAGCTCTTCCTCCGCCTCCAAGGACGCACCGCCGCCGCTGCCCGAGCCCCTGCGGGTGGCGGTCGCGGACTCGCACACCCACCTGGACATGCAGGCGGGGACCGTCGAGGAGGGCCTCGCCAAGGCCGCCTCGGTCGGGGTGACCACCGTCGTCCAGGTCGGCTGCGACGTGAAGGGCTCCCGGTGGGCCGCCGAGACGGCGGCCGCGTACGACAACGTCCACGCCGCCGTCGCCCTCCACCCCAACGAAGCCCCGCGCATCGTGCACGGGGACCCCGACGGGTGGTCCCGCCAGGGCGCCCGGTCCGGCGGCGGCGAGGCCGCCCTCGACGATGCCCTCGCCGAGATCGAGGCACTGGCCGCCCTCGGCCACGTGAAGGCGGTCGGCGAGACCGGCCTCGACTTCTTCCGCACCGGGCCGGAGGGCATGGCCGCGCAGGAGCGTTCCTTCCGCGCCCACATCGAGATCGCCAAGCGACAGGGCAAGGCCCTCGTCATCCACGACCGCGACGCCCACGCGGACGTGCTGCGCGTGCTGCGCGAGGAGGGCGCCCCCGAGCGGACCGTCTTCCACTGCTACTCCGGGGACGCCGACATGGCCCGCGAGTGCGCCGCCGCCGGCTACTACATGTCCTTCGCCGGAACCGTCACCTTCAAGAACGCCGCGCCGCTGCGCGAGGCGCTGGCCGTGGCCCCGCTGGAGCTGGTCCTCGTCGAGACGGACGCGCCCTACCTGACCCCCGCGCCGTACCGCGGCCGGCCCAACGCGCCGTACCTCATTCCGCTGACGGTGCGCGCGATGGCCGCGGTCCGCGGGATCGACGAGGACGCGATGGCCACCGCCCTGGCGGCCAACACCGCCCGCGCCTTCGACTACTGACCGGCTCCACCTGGTCGACACGTAGGGTAGTCGTACGACTTTGTTCCGTGACGCCTCCTCCGCTAGGGTGCCGTGCCCCAACCAGCGGGTGCCGGACCACCAGTGGAGCGAGCGTCGTGAGCGATACGCAGGGCAGTCACCGCCGAGGCGCTCCCGTCCCGGAGGCGTACGGGGGCGAAGCCCCGGCCTGGCCGACCTGGCACGCCTGGCCGGCGGACGACGGGCCGGCCGACGACGGCCCGGTCGACGCCGGGCCCTCGTCGTGGGAGACGGAGCCCGCCCTACCCCTTCCCGCCCCACGCGCGGAGGAACGGCGCGCCGGACGCCGCCGGCGCCCCGCGCACCCCGCCGCCACCAAGGACGGCGCGTACGGCGCCTACGGCTCGGACGGCTCGGACGGCGCGGGCGGCGGGGGCGCGGGCCGGGACGGGGAGCGGCCCGAGACGTTCCCGGCGCCGGGGACGGGCCGCCGCCGCGCACCCGCGCCCACCCCCACCCTCGCCGACGCCGGCGTACTCGCCCCCGGCCGCCGGGCCCGTGGCCGCACCGCCGTCGAGGAGCCCCCGGCCGGCACCGGCCGCCGCCGCGGCCCCGCAGAACCGGCCGTCGCGGTCCCCGACGCCCCTGCCGGGACGGGGCACGGCCGCCGCCGGGCCGCGGGCCCCGTGCTCCTCGGCCCCGCAGCGCCCGGCGGCACCTGGCGGCGGATCGTGCCGCAGGCCCTGGTCGTCGCCTTCCTCGCCGGCGGTACGACCGCGTTCGTCGCCGCCGACAAATCGGTACGCCTCACCGTGGACGGAGTCCCGAGAGAGCTGCACACCTTCGCCGGCGACGTCGAGGAACTCCTCGCCGCGGAAGGACTCGACGTCGGCCCCCACGACCTCGTCGCCCCCGCCCCCGGCGAACGCCTGGACGACGGCGAGGAGATCGTCGTCCGCTACGGCCGCCCGCTGCGCCTGACCCTCGACGGACAGCAGCGCCAAGTGTGGACCACCGCCCGCACCGTCGACGGCGCCCTGCGCCAGTTCGGCATCCGCGCCGAGGGCGCCTACCTCTCCGCTCCGCGCACCGCCCCCGTACCGCGCTCCGGCCTGACCCTCAGCGTGCGTACCGAGCGCAGCGTCACCTTCATGGCCGACGGCCGCGAACGCACCATCCGCACCAACGCCGCCACCGTCCAGGAGGCCCTCGACCAGGCCGGGATCACCCTCCAGGGACAGGACACCACCTCCGTGCCGCCCACGGCCTTCCCGCGCGACGGCCAGACCGTCACCGTGCTCCGCATCACCGGCACCCGCGAGGTCCGCGAGGAACGCATCCCCTTCGAGACCGAGAAGGTCAAGGACGGCGAGCTCTTCGCCGGAACCGAGGTCGTCGAGCGCGCCGGCCGGCCCGGGGCGCGCAGGGTCACGTACAGCCTGCGCACCGTCAACGGGGTCCGGCAGAAGCCGCGCGCCATCGCCGACGAGGTCGTGCGCGAGCCCGTCGCCCAGCTCGTCAGGGTCGGCACCAGGCCGCTGCCGAGCTCCGTCTCCGGCACGGACGGCCTCAACTGGGCGGCCCTCGCCCAGTGCGAGTCCGGCGGCCGGCCCTCCGCCACGGACGCCTCGGGGACGTACGGCGGCCTGTACCAGTTCGACGTCCGCACCTGGCAGGGCCTCGGCGGGAGCGGCCGCCCCCAGGACGCCACTGCCGGGGAGCAGACCTACCGGGCGAAGAAGCTCTACGTGCAGCGGGGGGCGAGCCCGTGGCCCCACTGCGGCCGCAGGCTCACGTCGTAGGCCGCGGTCGTGGGCCGCGGGCCCACGTCGTCGTCGGGACCACTCGGCCGATCTGAGACGCTTTACCGGTGAGCACCGCAGAGCAGCAGCCCGATAACCCCGCGCCCAGCACCCCCGACGCCCTCCTCGGCCCCGCAGACGTCAGGGAACTGGCCGCCGCCCTCGGCGTACGCCCGACGAAGCAGAAGGGGCAGAACTTCGTCATCGACGCCAACACGGTGCGCCGGATCGTGCGCACCGCCGAGGTCCGCCCGGACGACGTCGTCGTCGAGGTAGGCCCCGGCCTGGGCTCGCTGACGCTCGCGCTGCTGGAGGCCGCGGACCGGGTCGTCGCCGTCGAGATCGACGACATCCTGGCGGCCGCCCTGCCCGCCACCATCGAGGCCCGCATGCCCGCGAAGAAGGACCGCTTCGCGCTGGTCCACTCCGACGCGATGCTGGTCACCGAGCTGCCCGGCCCGGCGCCGACCGCGCTGGTCGCGAACCTGCCGTACAACGTGGCCGTGCCCGTCCTGCTGACCATGCTCGACCGCTTCCCGAGCATCGAGCGGACCCTCGTCATGGTCCAGGCCGAGGTCGCCGACCGGCTCGCCGCCGAGCCCGGCAACAAGGTCTACGGGGTGCCCTCCGTCAAGGCCAACTGGTACGCGCACGTCAAGCGCGCCGGAGCCATCGGCCGCAAGGTCTTCTGGCCCGCCCCCAACGTCGACTCCGGGCTCGTCTCCCTCGTGCGCCGCACCGAGCCGATCGAGACCACCGCCTCGAAGGAAGAGGTCTTCGCGGTCGTCGACGCGGCGTTCGCGCAGCGCCGCAAGACCCTGCGCGCCGCACTGGCCGGCTGGGCCGGCTCCGCGGCCGGCGCCGAGGCCGCGCTGGTCGCCGCGGGCGTCTCCCCGCAGGCCCGCGGAGAGTCCCTGACGGTGGAGGAGTTCGCCGCGATCGCCGAGCACAAGCCCGCCCCGGAGAGGCCCGCACTGTGAGCACGCGCCCCGAGAGCACGCGCACGGCGCCCGTCACCGTACGGGTCCCCGCGAAGGTCAACGTCCAGCTGGCGGTGGGCGCGGCCCGCCCCGACGGCTTCCACGACCTGGCCAACGTCTTCCTCGCCGTCTCCCTCTTCGACGAGGTGACGGCGACCCCGGCCGACGCGCTGACGGTGACCTGCGAGGGCCCCGACGCCGACAAGGTCCCGCTGGACCGCACCAACCTCGCGGCGCGGGCAGCCGAGATCCTCGCCGCCCGCAACGGCCTCGCCCCCCTGGTCCACCTGCACATCGCCAAGCGCATCCCGGTCGCCGGCGGCATGGCCGGCGGCAGCGCCGACGGCGCGGCGGCCCTGATCGCCTGCGACGCCCTGTGGGGCCTGGACACCCCGCGCGAGGAACTCCTCGACATCTGCGCGGAGCTCGGCAGCGACGTCCCCTTCAGCCTCGTCGGCGGCGCCGCGCTCGGCACCGGCCGCGGCGAGGTCCTCACCCCGGTGCCGACCGGCTCCTTCCACTGGGTGTTCGCGGTGGCCGACGGCGGACTGTCCACCCCGGCCGTCTTCCGCGAGTTCGACCGCCTCACCGCCGACGAGGCGGTCCCGCAGCCGCAGGCCTCCCCGGCTCTCCTCGCCGCCCTCGCCTCCGGCGACCCGGACGCCCTGGCCGCCACCCTGGCCAACGGCCTCCAGCCGGCCGCCCTCTCGCTGCGGCCGTCCCTGCAGGCGACGCTGGACGCGGGCCTCGGCGCCGGCGCCCTGGCCGCCCTGGTCTCCGGCTCGGGCCCCACCACGGCCTTCCTCGTCGCGGACGAGGAAGCCGCCGCCAAGGTCGCCGCCGCCCTCGACGCCTCGGGCACCTGCCGCGCCACCCGCACGGCCTCGTCCCCCGCCCCCGGAGCCACGGTCCTGCCCCGCTGAAACCCCGCCCGGGCGGCCCGCCGCCCGGCTCGGCTGATACGTACTCAGGTGCGGGTTGAGTATCCGCACCCTGTCGGCGGGGCCGGGGCGGTCGACATCGTGGGGCCATGACAGTCAGCGCACGCGACATGGCCGCCGCCACCCCCGCCGGCCGCGACCGGTACGTCGACCTGCTGCGCGTCGCCTCGCTCGGCACCGTCATCGCCGGGCACTGGCTGATGGCCGCAGTCAGCAGCGACGGCATAGGGAACCTGCTCGCCCTCGTGCCCGCCCTGCAGGTCCTCACCTGGGGGCTGCAGATCATGCCCGTCTTCTTCTTCGTCGGCGGCTTCTCGCACGCCCTCTCCTACCGCTCCCTGGCCCGCCGCTCCGAAGGCTCCGTCTACGCCGCCTTCCTGCGGGCCCGGCTGCGCCGACTGCTGCGCCCCACCCTCGCCTTCGTCCTGGTGTGGGCCGCCGTCGCGCTCGCCGTGCAGCTCGCCGGCCGCGGCGGCGGCCCGCTGACCGGCGCCGCCCTGCGGCTGGTCACCCAGCCGCTGTGGTTCATCGGGATCTACCTGGCCATGGTCGCCTTCACCCCGCCGCTGCTGAAGCTGCACGAGCGCCACGGCTGGGCCGCCTTCGCCGCGCTGGCCGGCGCCGCCGCGCTGGTCGACGTGCTGCGCTTCGCGCTCGGTGTCCCCTACGTGGAGTTCCTGAACTTCGCCCTCGTCTGGCTCGCCGTGCACCAGCTCGGCTTCCTGCGCGCCGACGGCCGCATCCGCCGGCCCGCCGTCCTCGCCGCCGCCGGACTCGCCTCGGCCGGACTGCTGGTGGCGTACGGCCCGTACCCGCTGTCCATGGTCGGGATGCCCGGCGAGAAGGTCTCCAACATGGCCCCGCCCACCCTGGCCCTGCTCTGCCACGGCCTGTGGCTCGTGGGCGCCGTGCAGCTCGCCGCCCGGCCCGCCGGCGCCTGGCTGGAGCGCCCCCGCGTGTGGCGCGCGGTCGTCACCGCCAACGGGGTCGCCATGACCGCCTTCCTCTGGCACCTCACCGCGATGCTCGCCGTGTACGGGGCCCAGCTCGCCCTCGGCATCGACCTGCCGGCACCCGCCACCGCCGCCTGGTGGGCGCAGGTCCCCGTACGGATCCTGGCCGCGGCCGCGCTGACCGGTGTGTTCGTCGCACTCCTGCGCCGCTTCGAGGCCCCCGCTCCCGCCCGCCCGGCCGACCCCGCGGGCACCGCCGCCGGCCCCGTCGCCGCCTTCGGGATCACCCTGTGCCTGCTGGGCGTCCTCGGCCTTTCCATGACCGGGCTCGGCGGGCTCCTCGACGGCCACAGCGCCATGCTCATCGCCGTCCCGGTCACCGCACCCGCCGCGATCGCCATGGCACTGGGGGGCGCCTGGCTGGTGGAACGGTCAGCCCCGGCCCGGAGGGTTAGGCTGAGGGGCTGATCCACACCCTTTCCCTGGAGCGCGTCTGATGGCCGTCAATCTGGTCAATGTCGAGGCAGTCAGCAAGGTGTACGGCACACGTACCCTGCTGGACGGCATCTCCCTCGGCGTGTCCGAGGGGGACCGGATCGGCGTCGTCGGCCGCAACGGCGACGGCAAGACCACCCTCATCCGGATGCTGGCCAAACTGGAGGAGCCCGACAGCGGCCGCGTCACCCAGTCCGGCGGCCTGCGCATGGGCGTCCTCACCCAGCACGACTCCCTCGACCCCGCGGCGACCGTCCGCCACGAGATCATCGGCGACATGGCCGACCACGAGTGGGCCGGCAACTCCAAGATCCGCGACGTCCTCACCGGACTCTTCGGCGGCCTCGACCTGCCCGGCTTCAACCAGGGCCTCGACACCGTCATCGGCCCGCTCTCCGGCGGCGAGCGCCGCCGCATCGCCCTCGCCAAGCTCCTCATCGCCGACCAGGACCTCCTGATCCTCGACGAGCCCACCAACCACCTCGACGTCGAGGGCATCTCCTGGCTGGCCGGCCACCTCCAGACGCGCCGCTCCGCACTCGTCTGCGTCACCCACGACCGCTGGTTCCTCGACCAGGTCTGCACCCGCATGTGGGACGTCCAGCGCGGCGACGTCTTCGAGTACGAGGGCGGCTACAGCGACTACGTCTTCGCCCGCGCCGAGCGCGAACGCATCGCCGCCACCGAGGAGACCAAGCGGCAGAACCTGATGCGCAAGGAGCTCGCCTGGCTGCGCCGCGGCGCCCCCGCCCGCACCTCCAAGCCGCGCTACCGCATCGAGGCCGCCAACGAGCTCATCGCCGACGTGCCGCCGCCGCGCGACAAGTCCGAGCTGATGCGCTTCGCCAACGCCCGCCTCGGCAAGACCGTCTTCGACCTCGAGGACGTCACCGTCCAGGCCGGCCCCAAGACCCTCCTCAAGCACCTCACCTGGCACCTTGGCCCCGGCGACCGCGTCGGCCTCGTCGGCGTCAACGGCGCCGGCAAGACCTCCCTGCTGCGCGCCCTCGCCGAGGCCGCCCGCACCCAGGGCGAGGCGCAGCCCGCCGCGGGCCAGGTCATCGTCGGCAAGACCGTCAAGCTGGCCTACCTCTCCCAGGAGGTCGGCGAACTCGACCCCTCCCTGCGCGTCCTGGAGGCCGTCCAGCGCGTCCGCGACCGCGTCGACCTCGGCAAGGGCCGCGAGATGACGGCCGGCCAGCTGTGCGAGCAGTTCGGCTTCACCAAGGAGAAGCAGTGGACGCCGGTCGGCGACCTCTCCGGCGGCGAGCGCCGCCGGCTGCAGATCCTGCGCCTGCTGATGGACGAGCCCAACGTCCTCTTCCTCGACGAGCCCACCAACGACCTCGACATCGAGACCCTGACCCAGCTGGAGGACCTCCTCGACGGCTGGCCCGGCTCGATGATCGTGATCTCCCACGACCGCTTCTTCATCGAGCGCACCACCGACACCGTGATGGCGCTCCTCGGCGACGCGAGCCTGCGCATGCTGCCGCGCGGTCTGGACGAGTACCTGGAGCGCCGCCAGAAGATGATCGAGGCCGCCGCTCCGGCCGCCGCACCCGCCGCGGCCGCCGCCAAGTCCACCTCCTCCGGTGACTCGCGCGCCGCGAAGAAGGAACTCCAGAAGATCGAGCGGCAGCTGAACAAGCTCGCCGACCGCGAGGGGAACCTGCACGCGCAGATCGCCGAGCACTCCACCGACTACGACAAGGTGGCCAAGCTCGACGCGGAGCTGCGCGAACTTCTCGCCGACCGCGACGACTTGGAGATGCGTTGGCTGGAGCTGGCCGAAGAGTCCTAGATTCCGCCGGTCCTCGGGACCAGTTGGCCGGATAACGGCGGCATCACGGGCCGGTCCTCCCTTGGGAACAGGGGGCGGACCGGTCCGTTGTATGCGCGGTGTCAGTGATAGAAAGGTCATTCTCCCCGCCCCCCCGAAGCCGAAAGTGCGCTGATGACCGAGCCGCCCCAGCCGCCGAACCAGCCACCGACACCTTCCGGTTACGGACACCTCCCCGGGCCGCCGCAGCAGCCCTACGGGTATCCGCAGCAGGGCGACAACCCGTACGCGGGGGCGCCCGCGTACCCCCAGCAGCCCGGCCACGTGCCGCAGCCGCCCACCGTCCCGGCGTACCCGGCCCACGGCCTGCAGCCGCCCCCGCCCGGCGCACCCGGCATGCCGCCGAAGAAGAAGCCGACCCTGCTCATCGCCGTCTCGGCCGCCGCCGCCCTCGTCCTCGGCGGCGTCGGCTACCTCGCCTTCGGCTCCGGCGGCGAGGACCCCAAGGAGCCCGTGGCCCAGGAGTCCGGCGACGCGAAGCCCTCCGGCTCCCCGTCCGTGGACAAGGGCGACGGCAGCGGCCCCGGCGGCAACCAGCAGACCGACCTCAACGCCGGCCGCAAGCAGGGCGAGGACAAGGTCCTCTGGCTCAAGACCACCAAGATCGACGGTCCCGGCGCCGGTGTGGCCACCCATGGCCAGTGGGTCGTGGGCGACACCGTCGCCAAGACCGTCGGCAATACGATCAAGGGCTACGCGGCCGCCGACGGCAAGGAGAAGTGGACGATCACCTTCCCTGCCGACATCTGCGGCATGACCAAGCGGACCACCGACGACGGCAAGACCGTCGTCATGTACGAGGACGGCCCTTCGGAGACCGCCAACTGCAACCAGATCCGCATGGTCGACCTCAAGACGGGCAAGGAGGGCTGGTCCAAGGAGGTGCCCAAGGAGAGCGCCTTCGACATGTTCATCGACCCCAGCCTGGCCATGACCGGCGACATCGTCACCGTCAACCGGCTCACCCGCGCCACCGCCTTCCGCATCAGCACCGGCGACAAGCTCTTCGGCAGCCCGTCCGAAGGCTGCGTGCCCGGCGCCTACGCCGCCGGCAACGGCAAGCTGATCGGCGTCGCCACCTGCAACGACACCGACATGACCGTCGAGGTCCAGGACGCCGACCCGGCCACCGGCAAGAAGACGTGGACCTACCGGCTCCCCAAGGGCTGGAAGGTCGGCCGCGTCTACGGGGTCGACCCGATCGTCCTCCACCTCACGAACGCCACCACGAAGGAGAACTCCATCGTGGTCCTCGGCCCCGACGGCAAGCAGCGCACGACGCTCGCCGGCGAGGGCACGTTCTCGACCGAGTGCAGCGTGAGCCACGACGACTCCCTGCAGGGCTGCGCCACCGCCGTCGTCGACGCGGGCACCCTCTACCTGCCGACCAAGGCCGCCATCGGCAAGGCCAACGAGATCGTCGCCTTCGACCTGAACACCGGCAAGGCCAAGTGGCGCGTCCCGGCGGGCGAGGGCCGCACCCTGGAGCCGCTCAAGGCCGCGAACGGGCAGCTGATCGCCTACCGCAAGGCCGAAGCCGACCGGGGCGGCGAGGTCGTCTCGATCCCCGCCGACGGCAGCACCCCCACCGCCCTCCTGCGCCACCCGTCGGGCCCCTCCGCGCCGATCGAGAGCTCCTTCTACTCCCCGGACGTCGACTACTCCGACGGGCGCTTCTTCATCTCCACGACCCGCCTGCTCGCCCAGGACAAGGACGAGAAGCTCCTGATGGTCTTCGGCAAGTGAACACCCGTCCAACGCGCCGTCCACCGAGAGGCAACAGCAACCGATGAGTACCCCGCCGCCCCCCAGCCAGCCGCCGTCCGGCGGCTTCGGAGCGCCGCAGGATCCCCCGCCGGGCGGGTTCGGAGCGCCCACGCCGCCCGCCGGACCGCCCTCGCCGCCGCCCGGACCGCCCGCCGCCGCCCCGCAGCCGCCGGCCGGGCAGCCCGCGTACGGATACCCGCAGTCCGACCCCGGCTACGGATACCCGCAGCAGCCCGCCGGACCCGCGCAGTACGGCGCGCCCCTGCCCCCCGCCCAGCCCCCGGCCGGCGGTGGCGGCGGCGGGGACAAGCGCACCCAGCTGACCATCGTCGGCGCGGCCCTCCTGGCCATCGTCCTCATCGTCGGCGGCGGCCTCTGGTACGCCTCCGGCGACGGCGACGGCGGGACCACCGCGCAGAGCGACCCCAGCGCCTCCCCGGGCGGCGACAAGAACCAGGGCTATGTGGCCGGCACCGAGAAGGTCCCCGGCAACCCCAAGTCGAAGGTCCTCCTCAAGCAGCAGGTTCCGGAGGTCGCCGACCTCGTGTCCGTCAACGGCTCCTGGCTGACCGACACCACCTACGTCAAGTCCGACGTGTCGAAGGTCGTCGGCTACAACCTCGTCGACGGCGGCAAGAAGTGGGAGGTCCCGCTCACCGGCGAGATCTGCGGCGCCACCCACCACGTCAGCGAGAACAGGACCGCTGTCCTCTTCCGGCCCGCCCAGCCCACTGCCGAGAACAAGTACCCGCCGTGCACCGAGGTCGGCGTCATCGACCTGGAGGCCGGCAAGCTCGCCTGGTCCGGCAACATCAAGAGCGCCAACGGCGGCGACAGGTCCGCCCAGTTCTCCGAGATCACCATCAGCGGCAAGACCGTCGCCGCGGCCGGCGTCTCCAGCGGCGGCGCCGCCTGGAACCTCGCCGACGGCAAGAACCTCTGGCAGCCCAAGGTCGACGGCGAGAGCTGCCGCGACACCGGCTACGCCGGCGGCGAGGCCCTCGGTGTCATCCGCAAGTGCGGCCAGCACCCCAACTACACCCTGAACGCGCAGATCCTCGACCCCGCCACGGGCGCGCCCATCGCCTCGTACAAGCTCTCCCAGGGCATCGAGTACGCGCACATCGTCTCCACCAAGCCCTTCGTGGTGGCGGCCGACGTCGGCGACAACGCCAAGGGCGGCAAGGGCGTCAGCGACCTGTTCGTCGTCGACCCCAAGGGCGAGCTGAAGGCGCGCATCCCGCTCGCCGCCGGCAGCTTCGCCGCCAAGTGCGCCTCCACCGACGTGGAGAAGTGCTCGAACATGGTCGTCGGCAACGGCAAGGTCTATCTGCCCTCCGCGGAGCACCAGGGCCAGTCCCCGACGGGCCGCACCAACGAGCTGCTCTCCTTCGACCTGGAGACCGGCAAGCAGACCACCGACCGCGCCGACGCGGGCGAGCGGTACACGATGTACCCGCTGCGCATGGACGGGTCGAACATCATCGCCTACAAGGTCCCCCCGTACGACAAGGGCGGCCAGATCGTCAGCATCGACAGCCGGACGATGAAGGAAACCCTCCTCATGGAGAACCCGGCCGACAAGGACGTCAAGAGCGCCGAGGGCTCCTTCTCGCCCGAGTCGTCCTCCGAGTTCCGCTACCGGGGCGGCAAGCTCTTCATGGCCAAGCAGAACGTCAGCAAGCCGTTCTCGGACAGGCCGGAGAAGGACATCCTGTTCGTCTCCTTCACCGCGAGCTGATCCGCCCGCCACTTCAGAAGCCCCCGAACGGTACGCACCGATCGGGGGCTTCTGCGCGGTATCCCCCTCGCGCCGTCGAACAAGCGTGTAGCTTGCCGGGGCAGAAGGGTGGGGGGTGGGTTCCTCAATGGGCGTACGCGTCGTGGTGGTCGACGACCACCGGCTGCTGGCCGAGGCACTGGCCTCTGCCCTGAAACTGCGCGGCCACCGGGTACTGGCGGCCGCGGCCCCGGCGGCCGGCGCCGCCGAGCTCGTCATCAGCCGCGCCCCGGAGGTCTGCCTCCTCGGCACCGCCACCCCCGCCGAGCCCGGGGCCTTCGAGCCCGTCGTCCGCATCAAGCGGGAGCGCCCCCAGATCGCCGTGGTCGTCCTCGGCCCGGTACCCAGCCCGCGCGGGATCGCCGCCGCCTTCGCCGCGGGCGCCTGCGGATACGTACGCCAGGACGAGCGCATCGAGGGCGTGGAGCGGGCCCTGGCCAAGGCGAGGGCGGGAGAGGCGGCGATCGCCCCGCAACTGCTCCAGGGGGCCTTCGCGGAGCTCCTGAACCCCGCCGTCCAGCCCGACGACGAAGCCGGCCGACTGCTGCGGCTGCTCACCCCGCGCGAGGTGGAGGTGCTGGTGCGGGTCGCCGAGGGCGAGGACACCCGGCTGATCGCCGCCGGCATGGCGATCGCCCCGAGCACCGCCCGTACGCACGTGCAGCGGGTCCTGATGAAGCTGGGCGTCGGATCGCGGCTGGAGGCGGCCGCGCTGGCCGCCCGTACCGGCCTCCTCGACCGGGCCCTGCCCGGGTCGTCGCCCGCCGCGGCGCAGGGCTGACCGGGCGGCGGCCGGGGGCCGCCGATTTCCCCCGCGGGCGCCGCATCGGGTAAGCCAGTGCACAAGCACGCGCACCCACGCGCGCGTGGTCCCCCGCGAGAGGCAGTAGGCGAGTGAGCAAGTACCTGGTAACCGGTGGCGCCGGATACGTCGGCAGCGTGGTCGCGGCCCACCTCCTGGAGGCCGGCCACGAGGTCACCGTCCTCGACGACCTCAGCACCGGCTTCCGCGTCGGCGTTCCCGCCGGCGCCACCTTCGTCGAGGGCCGGATCCAGGACGCCGCCCGACACATCGACTCCTCCTACGACGCGGTGCTGCACTTCGCCGCCTCCTCGCAGGTCGGCGAGTCCGTCGTGAACCCGGGCAAGTACTGGGAGAACAACGTCGGCGGCACCCTCGCCCTGCTGGCAGCGATGCGCGAGGCCGGCGTGCGCCGCCTCGTCTTCTCCTCCACCGCCGCCACCTACGGCGAGCCGACCGAGGGCCTGCTCACGGAGGCCTCGGTGACCGCGCCGACCAACCCCTACGGCGCCTCCAAGCTCGCCGTCGACCACATGATCGCGGGGGAGTGCGTGGCGCACGGCCTGGCCGCGGTGTCCCTGCGCTACTTCAACGTGGCCGGCGCCTACGGCGAGTTCGGCGAGCGCCACAGCCCCGAGACGCACCTCATCCCGCTGGTCCTCCAGGTCGCGCTCGGCGAGCGCGAGTCGATCTCGGTGTTCGGCGAGGACTACCCGACCCCGGACGGCACCTGCGTACGCGACTACATCCACGTCGCCGACCTCGCGGAGGCCCACCTGGCCGCCCTGCGCGCCGCCACCGCCGGGGAGCACCTGATCTGCAACCTGGGCAACGGCAGCGGCTTCTCGGTCCGGGAGGTCATCGAGACCGTCCGCAAGGTCACCGGCCGCGAGATCCCCGAGGTCGTCGCCCCGCGCCGGGCCGGCGACCCGGCCATGCTGGTCGCCTCCGCCCGCACGGCCCACGAGCGCCTCGGCTGGACCCCCAACCGCTCGGACCTGACCGGCATCATCCAGGACGCGTGGAACTTCGCCCGCACCCACGCTGCTTCCTAGGGCTCGGTTCGCCTCCGGGCGCCTGTTGCCGGCTCGTGAGGACGTGCGCGCACAGGAATTTCCTGTGCGCGCACGCCCTCACCCCCCGGGGCGCCCCTTCGGCTCACTCGCCCGTGCAGCGCTTCCGTCGGGCCTCGGTGGCGCGCGGTTCGGTGTGCGCCGGGGTGGGGGCGTGCATGCCGGGGCCGGGCGCTGCGGCCGGGCGCTGCGCGCGGGCGCCCGGCGTGCGCACGCCGGGTGAAATGCCCCCCGTGCAACTGCCGATGGCACACGCCCGCGCGTATGACGTCCCACAGCCCCCGATTCAGGCGATTTCAAGCCACGGCCGAGCCCCTTCGGAACGCACGCTCCTGAAATCCGCGGGGAAAACTTCTGCTATTCGGCCAACCGCGAGCCGCCCCCGGCCCTACGCTGATGCGTGACACCGGTGGGGGCCGGTGTTGATTCAGGGGTCGAGACAAGTCGGGTACGGCGTCCGGTCCGGGGTAGTGCAGATATGTCTCGGCGGCGGCCGGGGGCTGCGGATCACCCGGTCCTGGCGCCGTACCCGCCGTCGTCCGTTCCCCTACCCTTGGGGGTTTTGTGGTTCGTATCCGGGTTCTCGTCGTCGACGATCACCGCATCTTCGCCGAATCGCTCGCAGCCGCGCTCGCGGCCGAGCCGGACGTGGACGTGTCCGCGGCCGGCAGCGGCCCCGCCGCGCTGCGCTGCCTCGAACGCGCGGTGGCCGAGGGCCGCCGCTTCGACGTCCTGCTGGTCGACGCCGATCTCGGCACGGTCGCCGGGGCCGTGCCCGCCCAGCGGGAGCCGGGGGCCGGGCCGCCCCAGTCCGGCGCGGACGGGATCGCGCTGGTGGCCGGGGTGCGGGTGGCCCACCCCGGGGTCCGTACGGTCGTCCTCGCCGAGCGCGACGACCCGCGCCGGGCCGCTCTCGCCCTGCAGGCGGGGGCTTCGGGCTGGGTGGCCAAGGACTGCTCGCTCTCGCGCCTGCTGGCCGTCATCCGCGGGGTCCTGCGGGAGGAGACCCACCTCCCGCCCGCCCTGCTCACCGGGGTGCTCCGGGAGCTGACCGCGGCGCGCAAGCACCGCACGGACAGCGAACGGCTCGTGGAGTCCCTCACCCCGCGCGAGCACGAGGTGCTGCGCTGCATGGTGGCGGGGCTGGGCCGCAAGGACGTGGCGGCGCGGCTGTTCCTGTCCCCGCACACGGTCCGCACCCACATGCAGAACGTGCTGGGCAAGCTCGGCGTGCACTCCACCCTGGCCGCGGTGGCGCTGGCCCGGCGGGCCGGCGTACGACCCGCCGACCTAGCCGGGGATGTTGTCGAACGGAGCGGTCAACTGGCGTAGCAGCCCGGCGAGATCACCGCGCTGACTCTGCGAGAGCTGGGCCAGGATCGCCCGTTCCTGGGCCAGCAGCCCGGCAAGGGCCTGGTCGGCGCGGTCCCGGCCCTCGGGGGTGAGCCGCACCAGGACCCCCCGGCGGTCGCTGGGGTCGGGGAGCCGTTCGACGAGGCCCTTCTTGGCCAGCCGGTCGATGCGGTTGGTCATGGTCCCGGAGGTGACCAGGGTCTGGGTCAACAGCTGGCCGGGGGAGAGCTGGTAGGGGGCGCCGGCGCGGCGCAGCGACGTCAGGACGTCGAACTCCCAGGGTTCCAGGCCGTGCTCGGAGAAGGCCAGCCTGCGGGCGCGGTCGAGATGGCGCGCGAGCCTGCTGACGCGGCTCAGTACCTCGAGCGGTTCCACGTCGAGGTCAGGGCGCTCCCGCCGCCATGCCGCCACCAGTCGGTCGACCTCGTCCTCCATGCCGATCAGTGTAAGGGGTCTGTCGATGTGAAGTCTCTTCATCCCGAGTATCTCGATCGCGAGTATCTTGACATCGAGATATAAATGAAGCGAGCATGGGGCATGGAGGGGGCCGGAACAGATTCCGCTTCCGACCGCCCCGCCAGCAGGGAGGCTCGAACATGTATTCCGATACCGCGCACGCAGGGACCCCCACGTCCACCGCGCCCTCCGCACCCACCTGGGACCCCCAGCAGTACCTCCGGCACGCCGGCCACCGCGCACGGCCCTTCCTCGACCTGCTCACCCGCATACCCGAACTCCCCACCGGCCCCGCCCGCATCGCCGACCTCGGCTGCGGCCCCGGCAACGTCACCGAGCTCCTCGCGACCCGCTGGCCCGAGGCCGCCATCACCGGCTTCGACCTCTCGCCGGAGATGCTCCAGCGCGCCACCGAGCAGTACGCCGGCCCCACCGCCGGCGGCGGCAGCCTCGACTTCCGCCACGGGGACATCGCCGGCTGGCTCCCCGAGGAGCCCTACGACCTGATCGTCTCCAACGCCGCCCTCCAATGGGTCCCCGGCCACCCCGGCTCCTTCGGCGCCTGGATCAACGGCCTGCGCCCCGGCGGCACCTTTGCCTTCCAGATCCCCGGCAACTTCACCGCCCCCAGCCACGCCCTGCTCGCGGAACTGTGCGACACCCCGCGCTGGCGGTCCCGGCTCGCCGGCCACGGCGCCCGCTACATCCACCTTCTCGAACCTGCCGAATACCTCGCCCGGTTCACCGCGCTCGGCTGCGACGCCGACGTCTGGGAGACCACCTACCACCAGCTCCTGCAGGGGCCCGACCCGGTGCTCGACTGGGTCAAGGGCACCGCCCTGCGGCCCGTCCTCACCGCCCTCGGCGACGACCGGGAAGCGGTCGACGCCTTCCTCGCCGAATACCGCGACCGGCTGCGCGCGGCCTACCCGAGCGGGCCGCGCGGAACCGTCTTCCCGTTCCGAAGGATCTTCGCCGTCGCCCGCAAGGAGGCCTGACCGTGCTCACCGCAGTCGACCACGTCCAACTTGCCGCGCCGCCGGACTCGGAGGACCGGCTGCGCGCCTACTACGCCGATGTCCTGGGCATGACCGAGATCCCCAAACCGCCCGTGCTCGCCGCCCGCGGAGGCTGCTGGTTCGCCGCCGGCCCCGTCCAACTGCACCTCGGCGTCGAGGACGACTTCCGGCCCGCCCGCAAGGCGCACCCCGGACTGCGGGTCACCGGCATCGAGGCGTACGCGCGGAGACTGGAGGAGGGGGGCGCCAAGGTCGTCTGGGACGAGAACCTCCCGGGCCACCACCGCTTCTACTCCGAGGACCCCGTGGGCAACCGGCTCGAATTCCTGGAACCCTTCGACGCGGACGCCGGAGCCGCCTCCGACCGGTAGGCAGCCCCGCACGACACGACGGCGCCCCGTCACCGGAACACCGGTGACGGGGCGCCGTCGTACCGCCCGCAGACCGCCCAGTGCTGTGACCGCACTAGCTCTTGCGGCGGCCCACCAGCTGCGGCTTCGACTCCAGCCCGTCCAGTCCGTGCCACGCCAGGTTCACCAGGTGCGCGGCCACCTCGGCCTTCTTGGGCCTGCGCACGTCCAGCCACCATTGGCCCGTCAGCGCCACCATCCCGACCAGCGCCTGCGCGTACAGCGGGGCCAGCTTCGGATCGAAGCCCCGGGCCTTGAACTCCAGACCCAGGATGTCCTCCACCTGCGTGGCGATGTCACTGATCAGCGACGCGAACGTACCCGTCGACTGCGCGACCGGGGAATCCCGCACCAGGATCCGGAAACCGTCCGTGTACGACTCGATGTAGTCCAGCAGCGCGAACGCCGCCTGCTCCAGCAGCTCCCGCGGATGCCCGGCCGTCAGCGCACCCGTCACCCCGTCCAGCAGCTGGCGCATCTCCCGGTCCACGACGACCGCGTACAGCCCCTCCTTGCCGCCGAAGTGCTCGTACACCACCGGCTTGGACACCCCGGCCTTCGCCGCGATCTCCTCCACCGACGTGCCTTCGAAGCCCTTCTCCGCGAACAGGGTCCGGCCGATGTCCAGCAATTGCTGGCGCCGCTCCGCGCCCGTCATCCGGACCCGGCGGCCACGCCTGGGCTTGTCGCTGCTGGAATTACCGTCGATCGCCACGTCCCCCATCATGCCGGGTTCGGCCGGTTTTCCCTGCGCCGGGCGTCGATCCGGGACGCCGAGGGCCACCGCACGTCCGTGGCCCACCCCAGCTGCTCGAACCAGCGGATCAGCCGCGCACTCGAATCCACCTGCCCCCGCAGTACACCGTGCCGCGCCGACGTCGGGTCCGCGTGGTGCAGGTTGTGCCACGACTCACCGCACGACAGCACCGCCAGCCACCACACGTTGCCCGACCGGTCCCGGGACTTGAACGGCCGCTTGCCCACCGCGTGACAGATCGAGTTGATCGACCACGTCACGTGGTGCAACAGCGCCACCCGCACCAGAGAACCCCAGAAGAACGCCGTGAACGCACCCCACCACGACATCGACACCAGACCACCCACCAGCGGCGGAACCGCCAGCGAGAAGATCGTCCACCAGATGAAGTCCCGCGAGATGCGCCGGATCGCCGGATCCTTGATCAGATCCGGGGCGTACTTCTGCTGATCGGTCTGCTCCTCGTCGAACAGCCAGCCGATGTGCGCCCACCACAGGCCCTTCATCAGCGCCGGCACCGTCTCGCCGAACCGCCACGGCGAATGCGGGTCACCCTCGTGGTCCGAGAACTTGTGGTGCTTGCGGTGGTCCGCCACCCACCGCACCAGCGGACCCTCCACCGCCATCGAACCCATCACGGCGAGCACGATCCGCAGCGGCCGCTTCGCCTTGAAGGAACCGTGCGTGAAGTAGCGGTGGAAACCGATGGTGATCCCGTGGCAGGCCAGGAAGTACATGAACACCATCAGGCCCAGGTCCAGCCAGCTCACCCCCCAGCCCCAGGCCAGCGGCACCGCCGCCAGCAGCGCCACGAAGGGAACGGTGATGAACAGCAGTAGGGCGACCTGCTCGATCGAGCGCTTGTTCTCGCCGCCCAGCGTCGCGGACGGCACAGGATTCTCGGAGGGCGCGGAGGCACCCTCGATCAGATCGGGGCTGGTGGTCATGGGTGTCCCCTGGGGGGTGAGGGAAGTCGGAGGCTCGCAGGTCACCAGACCCTACGGGCCCGTAACCTACGGCATCGTAAGTATGGCGCAGCCGGGGCCCGGGACAAGAGGAGCACGGCCACGACAACCGGCGCGCGCCCACGCCCGCCACCCGCCGCCGGACCCCCGACGACTCGGCCTATGAGACGTTTGCCCAGGCACGGGCATCGGACACCTATCCTGTTCCCCGTCGGACAGCGCGGTCCGCACGGGCAGCCCGAGCCACACCTCAGGAGCGGCGGTCCCCCGGACGCCAGTCCGAAGGGTCAACGCCGCGCACGGCCGGGAGCCCACCGCCCAGTAGCGCTCGAACACTGCAAGGAGCCGCACCTGTGAGCAGTGCTGACAAGGCCCCCCTGGCCACCCAGCAGGCCCCCGTCACCCCGGCCGCCACCGCCAACGCGGAACTGCGCGCGGACATCCGCCGCCTCGGCGACCTCCTCGGGGAGACGCTCGTACGCCAGGAAGGCCAGGACCTGCTCGACCTCGTCGAACGCGTCCGCGCCCTCACCCGTACCGACGGCGAAGCCGCCGCCGCCCTCCTCGGCGACACCGACCTGGAGACCGCCGGCAAGCTCGTGCGGGCCTTCTCCACCTACTTCCACCTCGCCAACATCACCGAGCAGGTCCACCGCGGCAAGGAACTGCGCGCCCACCGGGCCGCCGAGGGCGGGCTCCTCGCCCGCACCGCCGACATGCTCAAGGACGCCGACCCCGAGCACCTGCGCGAGACGGTCAAGAACCTCAACGTCCGCCCCGTCTTCACCGCACACCCCACCGAGGCGGCCCGCCGCAGCGTCCTCAACAAGCTGCGCCGCATCGCGGCCCTCCTGGAGGAGCCCGTCACCGGCGCCGGCGACCGGCGCCGCCACGACCTCCGCCTCGCCGAGAACATCGACCTCGTCTGGCAGACCGACGAACTGCGCGTCGTCCGCCCCGAACCCGCCGACGAGGCCCGCAACGCCATCTACTACCTCGACGAACTCCACGCCGGCGCCGTCGGCGATGTCCTGGAGGACCTCGCCGCCGAACTACGGCGCGTCGGCATCGAACTGCCCGCCGGCACCCGCCCCCTCACCTTCGGCACCTGGATCGGCGGCGACCGCGACGGCAACCCCAACGTCACCCCCGACGTCACCCGCGACGTGCTGATCCTCCAGCACGAGCACGGCATCACCGACGCCCTCGAACTCGTCGACTTCCTGCGCAGCCTCCTCTCCAACTCCATCCGCTACACCGGAGCCACCGAGGAACTCCTCGCCTCCCTCCAGGCCGACCTCGAACGCCTCCCCGAGATCAGCCCCCGCTACAAGCGGCTCAACGCCGAGGAGCCCTACCGGCTCAAGGCCACCTGCATCCGCCAGAAGCTCCTCAACACCCGCGAGCGCCTCGCCAAGGGCATCCCCCACGAGGAGGGCCGCGACTACCTCGGCACCGCCGAGTTCCTCACGGACCTCACCCTCATCCAGACCTCCCTGCGCGAGCACCGCGGCGGCCTCTTCGCCGAAGGCCACATGGACCGCACCATCCGCACCCTCGCAGCCTTCGGCCTGCAGCTCGCCACCATGGACGTCCGCGAACACGCCGACGCCCACCACCACGCCCTCGGCCAGCTCTTCGACCGCCTCGGCGAGGAATCCTGGCGCTACGCCGACATGCCGCGCGACTACCGCCAGAAGCTCCTGGCCAAGGAGCTCCGCTCGCGCCGCCCGCTGGCCCCCACCCCGGCCCCCCTCGACGCCGCAGGCGCCAAGACCCTCGGTGTCTTCGCCGCCGTCAAGGACGCCTTCGAGAAGTTCGGACCCGAGGTCATCGAGTCCTACATCATCTCGATGTGCCAGGGTGCCGACGACGTCTTCGCCGCCGCCGTCCTCGCCCGCGAAGCCGGCCTCCTCGACCTCCACGCCGGCTGGGCCAAGATCGGCATCGTCCCGCTCCTGGAGACCACCGACGAGCTCCGCGCCGCCGACGTCATCCTCGACGAGATGCTCGCCGACCCCTCCTACCGGCGCCTGGTCTCCCTGCGCGGTGACGTCCAGGAGGTCATGCTCGGCTACTCCGACTCCTCCAAGTTCGGCGGCATCACCACCAGCCAGTGGGAGATCCACCGCGCCCAGCGCCGCCTGCGCGACGTCGCCCACCGCTACGGCGTGCGCCTGCGCCTCTTCCACGGCCGCGGCGGTACCGTCGGCCGCGGCGGCGGCCCCTCCCACGACGCGATCCTCGCCCAGCCCTGGGGCACCCTGGAGGGCGAGATCAAGGTCACCGAGCAGGGCGAGGTCATCTCCGACAAGTACCTCGTCCCCTCCCTCGCACGCGAGAACCTCGAACTGACCGTCGCCGCCACCCTGCAGGCCTCCGCCCTGCACACCGCGCCCCGCCAGTCCGACGAGGCCCTCGCCCGCTGGGACGCGGCCATGGACACCGTCTCCGACGCCGCCCACGCCGCCTACCGCGAGCTCGTCGAAGACCCCGACCTGCCCGCGTACTTCTTCGCCGCCACCCCCGTCGACCAGCTCGCCGACCTCCACCTCGGCTCCCGGCCCTCCCGCCGGCCCGACTCCGGAGCGGGCCTCGACGGCCTGCGCGCCATCCCGTGGGTCTTCGGCTGGACCCAGTCCCGCCAGATCGTCCCCGGCTGGTACGGCGTCGGCTCCGGCCTCAAGGCGCTGCGCGAGGCCGGGCACGAGGACGCCCTCACCGAGATGGGAGAGCGCTGGCACTTCTTCCGCAACTTCCTGTCCAACGTCGAGATGACCCTGGCCAAGACCGACCTGCGGATCGCCCGCCACTACGTCGACACCCTCGTCCCCGACCACCTCAAGCACGTCTTCACCCGCATCGAGGCCGAGCACGAGCTCACCGTCCGCGAGGTCCTGCGCATCACCGGGGGCGAGGAGCTCCTCGACTCGCACCCCGTGCTCCAGCAGACCTTCGCCGTGCGCGACGCCTACCTCGACCCCATCTCCTACCTCCAGGTCTCCCTCCTGGCCCGCCAGCGCGCCGCCGCCGCCCGCGGCGAGGAGGCCGACCCGCTCCTCTCCCGGGCCCTGCTCCTCACCGTCAACGGCGTCGCCGCAGGCCTGCGCAACACCGGCTGACCCGGCCGCCGTACGCACGAGAAGGGGGGTCCCCCGCACCGACCGGTGCGGGGGACCCCCCTCTGCGTACCTATGGGGCTCAGCCCTGGGCACCGGACCTGCGACGGCGGACCACGAGGAACGCTCCGGCCGCGATCAGGACCGCCGCCATCGTGGCCAGCAGCCCGATCGGAGCGTCGGAACCGGTCTTCGCCAGGTCACCACCGGTCGTACCGCCGGAGGCAGAGGCGGACGCGGACGGGACGGGGGAGGAGGCCGACGAAGACGGCGACACGCTCGTCGAGGACGACGGACCCGTGCTCGTCGACGCCGACGCGGAGGCCGACGTGCTGGTGCTCGGCGACGTCGAGGCCGACGTAGACGTCGACGGCGCGGGCGTGGTGGACGACTGCGACGGCGTCGGCTCGGCCGTGGCCGTCGACGGGCAGGTGTGCGAGAGGTTGAACCACTCCAGCTTCTTGCCACCGCCCGTGGTGCCCTCGACCTCGGCGACCGCCGAGACCAGCTTCGCCCCGGGCTCCGAGGCCGCGTACGCGTGGTTGTCGTTCGGCGGACCGAACACGGTGATCACCTGCTCGCCCCCCGGCTCGAACTTCACCGTCAGCTTCACGAACGAGACCTCGTTCGGGCTGCCCGGCGCGATGAAGTGCCACCCGTCCTTCGTCGCGGGTATGGACGCGCAGGTCTCACCGGGCTTGCCCTTGTACTGGGCGGCGTAGATCGGAAGGTCCTTCGCCTGGTGCAGCGGCACCTCGTAGGCATCGGCGGCGAACGCCGGGCCGGCGGACGCGGAGAGGAGCAGCGCAGTGGCAACAGCCGCCCAGCGCTTACGGGAACGGAGCATTGAGGCACCTCTGGGGAGGGAGGGGAACATGGGGCCATGGGGGGCGGCGGCGCAAGCATGCTGATGCGACACCGCCCCGGTCAAGAGCCATGCGTACGAATTTGCTATGAACTGACCTACTCCGAGGCACTTGTCCCATGTAACGAAGCGTGAACGGCTACCCGTTGTACGCCGACTGGGCGCGCTCCAGGCCCTCCGAGACCAGGCACTCCACCGCATCCGCCGCCCGGTCCACGAACCAGTCCAGCTCCTTGCGCTCCGTGGAGGAGAAGTCCTTCAGCACGAAGTCCGCGACCTGCATCCGGCCCGGAGGGCGCCCGATGCCGCACCGCACCCGGTGGTAGTCCGCACCCATCGACTTCGTCATCGACTTCAGGCCGTTGTGCCCGTTGTCCCCGCCGCCCAGCTTCAGGCGCAGCGTCGGATAGTCGATGTCCAGCTCGTCGTGGACCGCCACGATCCGCTCCAGCGGCACCTTGTAGAAGTCCCGCAGAGCCGTCACCGGCCCACCCGACAGGTTCATGAACGACATCGGCTTGGCCAGCACCACCCGGCGGTTCGCCGGCCCCGGCGGACCGATGCGGCCCTCGACCACCTGGGCCCGCGCCTTGTGCGCCTTGAACCTCCCGCCGATCCGCTCCGCCAGCAGATCGACCACCATGAACCCGATGTTGTGGCGGTTCCCGGCGTACTCCGAACCCGGATTGCCCAGGCCCACGATCAGCCAGGGCGCCGCGTCGTCCGACATCAAAAGCTCCTTACCGCCTAGAACGAAGACGACCGCCGTCCCGCTCCAGTGGAGCCGGACGGCGGTCGGTCAGCAACTGCTGAGGGGAAGGGGCGAGGCTCAGGCCTCGGCGCCCTCGGTCTCACCCTCGGCCTCGGCGGCCGGCTCCTCGGCCTGCGGGGCGACGACCTGCAGGACGGCGGTCTCGCCGTCGACGGCCAGGGTGGTGCCGGCCGGCAGCTTCAGGTCGGAGGCGTGCACGGCCGTACCGGCCTCCAGGCCCTCGATCGAGACGGTGATCTCGGTCGGGATGTGGGTGGCCTCGGCCTCGACGGAGATCGTGGTCAGGAGGGTCTCCAGCAGGTTGCCACCGGCGGCCAGGTCGCCCTCGGTCACGACCGGAACCTCGACGACGACCTTCTCGCCCTTCTTGACGATCAGGAAGTCGACGTGGGTCAGGGTGCGCTTGACCGGGTGACGCTGCACGGCCTTCGGGATGACCAGCTCGGTGCCGTCGCCCGCGATGTTCAGGGACAGCAGGACGTTCGGGGTCTTGAGGGCCATCATCAGGCCGTGGCCCTCGACGTCGACGTGCTTCGGGGCGGTGCCGTGGCCGTAGATGACGCCGGGGACCAGGCCGTCGCGGCGGGCCTGACGGGCGGCACCCTTGCCGAAGTTGGAACGGCTGGAAGCGGAAAGCTTGACCTCGGACATGCTCACTCCTCGTGGGGTGATGGAAATGGACACAGTCACCCGGCCTGAACGGCCTGCTACGAAGAGCGCGTCGATAACGGAGCATCCGCACACAGAAGTGCGGCCTCCCTCGCCGAGCAACTCGATGAGTCTACCCGGCGGGGAGGCCGCACTTCAAAAGGATCTAGCCGCAGAGGTTTACTGCTGCTCCTCGAACAGGCTCGTCACCGAACCGTCCTCGAAGACCTCGCGCACCGCACGCGCGATCATCGGGGCGATCGACAGCACCGTGATCTTGTCCAGCTCCAGGTCGGACGGGTCCGGCAGGGTGTTCGTGAAGACGAACTCGCTGACCTTGGAGTTCTTCAGGCGGTCGGCGGCGGGGCCCGACAGGATGCCGTGCGTCGCCGTCACGATCACGTCCTCCGCGCCGTGCGCGAAGAGCGCCTCGGCCGCGGCGCAGATCGTGCCACCCGTGTCGATCATGTCGTCGACCAGGACGCAGACGCGGCCCTTGACCTCACCGACGACCTCGTGGACGGTCACCTGGTTGGCGACGTCCTTGTCGCGGCGCTTGTGCACGATCGCCAGCGGCGCGTCCAGCCGGTCGCACCAGCGGTCCGCCACGCGCACGCGGCCGGCGTCCGGGGACACGATCGTCAGCTTCGTGCGGTCCACCTTGGCGCCCACGTAGTCCGCGAGGACGTTCAGGGCCGAGAGGTGGTCCACCGGGCCGTCGAAGAAGCCCTGGATCTGGTCCGTGTGCAGGTCGACCGTCAGGATGCGGTCCGCACCCGCGGTCTTCAGCAGGTCCGCCACCAGACGCGCCGAGATCGGCTCGCGGCCCTTGTGCTTCTTGTCCTGGCGGGCGTACCCGTAGGACGGGACGATCACGGTGATGGAACGTGCCGACGCGCGCTTCAGCGCGTCGATCATGATCAGCTGCTCCATGATCCACTTGTTGATCGGAGCCGTGTGGCTCTGGATCAGGAAGCAGTCCGCGCCACGCGCCGACTCCTGGAAGCGGACGTAGATCTCACCGTTCGCGAAGTCGAAAGCCTTGGTCGGCACGAGGCCGACTCCCAGCTGGTGCGCGACCTCCTCGGCCAGCTCGGGGTGGGCGCGGCCGGAGAAGAGCATCAGCTTCTTCTCGCCGGTCGTCTTGATCCCGGTCACAGCACTGTCTCCTCAGACGTGTTGAAGCTGCTCGCCCCCATGTGCGTCCGTCCCGCACACGGTGAGCCAGCCGAATTGCGTGCACCTATCACGGTACGCCGTTCGAGGCGTACCTGTTTCCGGTCAGTTCACCTCAAGGGCGCTCGGAGTCCTCCGAGGTCGCCGACTGCGCAGCCGTCGCGGCGGCACTTCCCGGACGCTTGCGAGCCACCCAGCCCTCGATATTCCGCTGCTGGCCACGGGCCACGGCCAGCGCACCGGGCGGGACATCCTTCGTGATCACGGACCCGGCGGCCGTGTAGGCCCCGTCCCCGATGGTGACGGGTGCCACAAACATGTTGTCCGACCCCGTCTTGCAATGCGAGCCGACGGTGGTGTGGTGCTTGTGCTCACCGTCGTAGTTCACGAAGACGCTCGCCGCGCCGATGTTCGTGTACTCGCCGATCGTCGCGTCGCCCACGTACGACAGGTGCGGCACCTTGGTGCCCTCGCCGATCGTCGCGTTCTTCATCTCCACGTAGGTGCCGGCCTTGGCCTTGGCCCCGAGGGACGTGCCCGGACGCAGGTACGCGAACGGACCCACGCTCGCCTGAGGGCCCACGACCGCGCTCTCGGCCACCGTGTTGTCCACGCGCGCGCCCGCGCCCACCCGGGTGTCCCGCAGCCGGGTGTTGGGGCCCACCTCGGCGCCCTCGGCGATGTGCGTGGCGCCCAGGAGCTGGGTGCCGGGGTGCACGATCGCGTCCTGCCCGAAGGTCACGGTCACGTCGACGAACGTGCTGGCCGGGTCGACGACCGTCACGCCCGCGAGCATGGCCTGCTCCAGCAGGCGCGCGTTCAGCAGGGCGCGGGCCTCGGCGAGCTGCACGCGGTTGTTGATCCCCAGGATCTGGCGGTGGTCGCTGCCCACGGCCGCGCCGACCCGGTGGCCGGCCTCGCGCAGGATGCCGAGGACGTCGGTGAGGTACTCCTCGCCCTGGCTGTTGTCGGTGCGGACCTTGCCCAGCGCGTCGGAGAGCAGGGCGCCGTCGAAGGCGAAGACACCCGAGTTGATCTCGCGGATCGCGCGCTGGGAGTCGGTGGCGTCCTTGTGCTCGACGATCGCGGTCACGGCGCCGCCGGCGTCGCGCACGATGCGGCCGTATCCGGTGGAGTCCGGCACCTCGGCGGTGAGCACGGTGACGGCGTTGCCGTCGGCGGCGTGCGTCTGCGCGAGCCGGCCCAGCGTCTCCCCGGTCAGCAGCGGGGTGTCGCCGCAGACGACGATCACGGTGCCGTCGACGGGCCCGCCGAGCTCTTCGAGGGCCATGCGGACGGCGTGGCCGGTGCCGTTCTGCTCGTGCTGGACGGCGGTGCGGACGTCGGCATCGACGCCGGCGAGGTGCGCGGTGACCTGCTCCCGGGCGTGCCCGACGACCACGACGAGGTGTTCGGGGTCCAGCTCGCGGGAGGCGGCGACGACGTGACCGACGAGCGAGCGCCCGCAGATCTCGTGCAGAACCTTGGGTGTCGCCGACTTCATGCGGGTGCCTTCACCCGCTGCGAGTACGACGACGGCTGCCGGGCGGTTGGCGCTCACGGGTGTGCCCTTCGGCTTCGGGGGTGGACCCGTGAAGGATACCGGGGCGTTAACGCCGTGAAACGAGGCCGGGTCCCGACCACCGCGGTCAGGACCCGAACGTGCGTAAGCTCCCCCGCCAGGACTCGAACCCGGACATAAGGCACCAAAAGCCTCAGTGCTGCCAATTACACCACAGGGGACTATGTCCGACTAAACCGGACATTGCGTCATGGTGGTCGAGTCGACGGCACCTACTATGCCGCACCATCGCCCTCCAATGCGACGGTAAAGATCGGCGCCGGCGGGCGTGTACCGCGAGTCGCCCGCACTGTGGGATGCAGGTCTCGGCATCCGGTCTGTCGGTGTGCGCCGGACTTCTGTCGGTGGTCTGTCGGGACGCCTGCGTACGCTGGACGGCATGACCAGTACGGGGGAAGTGGAAGGCCGCGCTGGGCCGCCTTTGTGGTGGGCGCGGCGGCGGGATGCCGTGGTGGACGTGGCGCTGGCCGCGGTGTCCGCGGCGGAGTGCGCATGGGAGGGGATCCGCTTCGCGCACGAGGCGGGGATCCCCGTGGCCGCCGGGGTGCTGTTCGGCGCCGCAGTGGGGGCCACGCTGGTGCTGCGGCGGCGCTGGCCGATCGCCGTGGTGCTCGTGGGCATCGCCGTGGCGCCGGCCGAGATGGGGTTCCTGCTTTCGGTGGCGGGGATGTACTCGCTCGCCTCGTCCGAGGTGCCCCGGCGGATCATCGCGGCGCTGGCCTCGATGTCGCTGGTCGCGACCTTCGTCGTGATGTACCTGAAGACCCGCGGGGACGTGGAGGCCGATCCGGCGCTCGTGGTCGCGCTGTCCGGGTTCGTCGCGGTGGCGCTGACCGTGCCGCCCATGCTGCTCGGGCTCTACATCGGCGCCCGGCGCCGGTTGATGGAGAGCCTGCAGGAACGGGCCGACTCGCTGGAGCGGGAGCTGTCGCTGCTGGCGGACCGGGCGGAGGAGCGGGCCGAGTGGGCCCGTACCGAGGAGCGGACCCGGATCGCGCGGGAGATGCACGACGTGGTCGCGCACCGGGTGTCGCTGATGGTCGTCCACGCGGCCGCGCTGGAGGCGGTGGCGGTCAAGGACCCGGCACGGGCGGCGAAGAACGCCGCGCTGGTGGGGGACATGGGGCGGCAGGCGCTGACAGAGCTGCGGGAGATGCTCGGCGTGCTGCGGGCGGCGCCGCCGAAGGCGGCGGTGGCTGCGGCTGCGGCCGCAGCGGTGCCGGTGGGCCCGGTCGCGCTCGTGGGCGGCGCGGACGAGGGGCCCTCGCTGGAGGCGCTGGAGGCGCTGGTCGGCCAGTCGCGGGCGGCCGGGATGGCCGTCGAGATGGTCGTGCAGGGCGAGGGGGCGGCGTACGCGGCGGAGGTGGAGCAGACGGCGTACCGGGTGGTGCAGGAGGCGCTCACCAACTGCCACAAGCACGCTCCGGGGGCGCGGGTCGTCGTACGGCTGGCGCACCGGGAGAGCGAGGTGGCGATGCAGGTGGAGAACGGGCCGCGCGAGGGCGCCTCCGGCGGGGTCGGGCTGCCGAGCGGCGGGAACGGGCTGGTCGGCATGCGGGAACGGGTGCTCGGGCTGGGCGGCGTCTTCGTCTCCGGCCCGACGGACACGGGGGGCTTCAGAGTCTCGGCGGTACTCCCACTCCCCTGACCCTCGCCTCCCGCCGGGGTGGCCGGGTTTCCGCGGGGCCGCTCGGCTTCCGCCGGGGTGGCCGGGTTTCCGCGGGGCCGCTCGGCTTCCGCCGGGGTGGCCGGGTTTCCGCGGGGCGGGATGGAACGGGTGGGGCGGTGCCCCGCCGGAGTATCTCCTCGGCTCGGCGCGTGCGGGGGGTCTCGGCCAGGCGGCCTGGGTTGCGCGCTCGTCCTGCGGGGACACTCCGCCGTGTCCCCACCCCACGCCGGCGCTCCGCTACCCCTGCCCGTGCTGCGTGCTCCGGGCCGGCGCGGTTGGCTTCCCGGTACCGGGCTCGTACTGCTGGAGTGGGGACGGGGAGGGGTGTCCCCGCAGGCCGAGCGCGCAACCACCGCCCACAGCCGCGAAGTGCCCGCCTGGCGCGAGCCGAGGAGATACCCCTCGGCGGCACCGCGACCCCCCGCACCGCGCCCGGATCCCGACCCGCCGCACCGCGAGGGGTACGGCATTGCGCCCGGATCCTGCCCCGCCGCCCCGCGAGGGGTACGGCACCGAGCCCGGATCCTGCCCCGCCGCCCCGCGAGGGGTACGGCACCGAGCCCGGATCCCGCCCGGCCGCCCGCGAGGGGTACGGGACCACGACCGAAAATCCCGGCCCGGCCCCCCGCGAGGGGTACGGCACCGCGACCGACCCCGGCCCGGCTCCCCGCGAGGGGGCGCGCCTGCCTGTCCCGGGAGGCGCGGTGGCGCCGCCGGGTCCGGGGTGGGACCCGGACCCGCGACCCGCCGCGGGAGCGGAACGGCCTAGGACGGCGGCAGCGCCAAGCGCGTCGGCTGGAGGCCCGTCAGGAGGAGGGTGAGGGCCTCGTCGACGGTGGAGCCGAGGTACCAGTCGCCGGTGTGGTCGATGCCGTAGACGCGGCCTTCGCGGTCGAGGGCGAGGTGGGAGCCTCCGTCGGCCTCCACCCCGAGGGGGCAGAGCTGCGTCGAGAGGGCCCGCCCCAGGTCGGCGAAGGTGCGCGCCAGGTGGAGTCCGGTGAGGGGGTCGATCCGCAGCGGGCTCGGGGCGACCTGGCGGCCGGGTCCGGGCGCGGTGACGGTGAGGCCGCCGAACTCCGCCCAGGCCTCGACGGCGGCGGGGAAGACCGTGTGCCGGTGGCCGGCGGGGGTGGTGTGGTCCCGGAGGGCGTCGGCCCAGTACTCGGCCTGTTTGGCGTCCCAGCGGCCGGGTTCCCAGCCGGCGGTCCGCAGCACGGAGTCCACCGCGACCGGGAAGCGGGTGGTCGAGGAGCGGTCGTAGGAGGCTGAGGTGGTCGTCATGGCTACTCGGCTGGGGTGAGGTCGACGGGGCGTACGCCGAAGTGGGCGAGGAGGGCGTCGCAGGAGCGGCAGGGGGGCGCGTAGCTGCCGTGGAGGGGGTCGCCGTCCTCGCGGATGTGCCGGGCTGTGATCTTCGCGTGCTTGAGGGAGCGGCGGGCCTCGCTGGGCGAGAGGGGCTTGCGGGAGGCGCGTCGGGAGCGGGCGGCCTCGATGGAGGCCAGGTGTCGGGAGAGCAGTATCGCTTCGGGACATCGGCCGGTGAAACGTTCGCGCTGGCCGCTGGTGAGGGTGTCCAGGAAGTCCTGGACGAGTGGGTGCAGCGCGGGCGGCTGGTCGGCCTTGCCGGCGGTGCCGGTGAGGGTCTCGCCGCGTACAGAGAGCGCGGCGGCGACGGTGGGCAGGATGCCGTCCCGGCGGAAGCGCAGGACGGGTGGGGTGGGCCGGCCGTCGCTGCTGCTCCAGCGTAGGCGGGGGTCGCCGGTGGAGCCGCCCGCTTCGGCGGGTGTGCCTGCCGCGTCGGCGGTGCCATCGCCCGGTTCCGTACGTGTTGCCGTGTTCTGCATGGTCGCGCTTTCCCTCCCGTGGCGGCGGTGGTGACCGCTGTCGCGCACGCCCCCGTGCCGCGGGGACAGCCTGCCAAATGTCATCTGTCATACGGAAGCGGGGTCGAATTTTCGTATCAATTCGGATGTTCCTGGCCGTCGGGCTGGTGTGCGGGTCGCGGGCGAGGGAGCCTCTTGCCCCAGCGCATAGGCTGTGGTGAACCAGCCAGATCCAGCAGGGGGCTACCGCCATGACGACAGGTCGGCTCGGGCAGCAGGCCGCGCCACCCAACGCCGCTTACTCGGGGCAGGTCGTGCATTTCCCGGACCCGGTCCGGGCCGCTCGGCATCCCCACGGAGTGCGGATGGACGGCGACGGGTATCCGGACTTCTCCGCCTACGCGCGTGCGGCGGTGGAGATCGCCGAGCCGCCCGAGGGCTTCGGCGTGGACGAGCTGCGGCTGACGGACTACGTGTCCGCGAACGCGGCGATGAAGGCCGCGGGGCACGAGCTGTGGGACACGGTCGGGCCGGTGGGCACCCCGCACGGCTGGACCTGGCACCACGTGGCGGGTTCGCGGCGCATGGAGCTGGTCCCGGTCGAGGTGAAGGCGCTGCTGCGGCATCACGCGGGTCTGGCGACGGCTCCGGTGGACCACGACAAGCGCGGGACGCGGGCGTTGCAGGAGCTGCGTCCGGTGCACATCGGGCTGCCGAAGTCCGTGGTGTCGGTCTCCGAGAGCCAGGTGCAGGGTGTCGAGGAGGACCTCGGCTACCGGCTGCCGGAGGCGTACCGCTCGTTCCTGAAGGCGGCGGGCGGCTGTGCGCCGGTGGGCGCCGGCCTGGACGTGGAGCTCGGCCTGCTGGTGGACCAGCCGTTCTTCACGGTGCGTGAGGAGGCGGCGGTCAACGACCTCGTCTACGCCAACAAGTGCTTGCGCGACCACCTGACGAAGGACTACCTGTGCGTGGCCTTCGTGCAGGGCGGGCTGCTCGCGCTGAAGGTGAAGGGCGAGGGCCTCGGATCGGTGTGGTTCTCCCCGTACGACGACGCACGTGACCAGGACGGATGGTCGGTGCAGGAGCGCGTGGAGCGGCTTTTGCTGCCGTGCGGTGGTGATTTCGACTCCTTCCTTGAGCGGTTGGCGGGCAACCCGCCGGAACTGGAGACGGTGGCCGGTCTGATGGTGGACGGCGGATTCGCACGTTCGGTTCCGGTGGCGCGTGCCGGTTCGGATGAGGGGTGACGGCGCGATGGTGACGTTTGCGCAGGCGCAGGAGCGCGCCGAGGAGTGGATCAACGGGGACGTGCCCGCGTACCAGCACCGGGAGGTGCGCGTACGGGAGTTCGGGCTCGGGTTCGTGGTGTGGGCGGAGGACCGCGCGGCGGGTCCGGTGTCGGGGGGCGGCCGGCAGCGGCTGGTCATCGCCCGGGACAGCGGCGAGGTCACGTTGTGGCCGGGGCTTCCGGTGGGTGAGGTGATCCGGCGGTACGAGGAGGAGTACGGGGCCGTGGCTGCGAACGCGGCTTCCGAGGCTTCGGTTCCGCCTCCGCGGATCGACTCCGAACAGACCTCGTTCATGCTGAGTCCTCCGGAGTGGCTGCAGGAGGCGGCGGACCGGGCGGGGATCGCTCCGCGGTCGGCCGCGTCCTCCGCTTCCGCCTCCCCGGAGCCCGCCGTTTCGGACGCGGTGTCCGATGCGGCGCCTGCTTCGGATTCGGCTTCGGGTTCGGGTTCGGGTTCGGCTTCCGAGGAGTCCGGGCCGGCTGCGGTTCCGGGTTCCGCGGACGCGGTGCCGTTGCGGCGCGGGGGCGAGATCCCCTACGAGCCGACGGCCAACGACGGGGTCCCGGCGACGCCCGCTGCCGCGCTGCCGATCGGGGCCACGCCGTGGGCGGGTACCGATGTGAACTCCGGCTCGGACGACGCGTCCGTGCCGCTGCCGGCGACCGTGTTCGCGCCGCCGCTGTCCGGGTCGGACCTGGAGGACGCGCCGTCGTCCGGGGTGGCTTCCGAGGCGAAGACGACGCTGATGCCCGGCGGCAGCCAGCTGCCGAGGACCGCCGTGGTGCCCGCGCTGGGGTCTTCGCCGCAGGACATCGCGGACGCGCCGACGAGCAGGGCCCGCGTCTCGCGGCCGGGCGCCGACGCGGCCCCGGGTGCGGGGCAGTCGTCGACGCCGCCCGGTCCTCCCGGTGCGCCTGGTGCGCCCGGTGGTGGGCTCGATCATGCCGCGACGATGCTGGCCGGTCCGGCCGTGACGGGTCGGCCGCCGGCGCCTCCGGGTCCTCCCGGTGCGCCCGGTGCTCCGGGTCAGCCGCCGGCGCCCCCCGGTCCGCCCGGGGCTCCCGGGTCGCTGGGCCGCGGGCTCGACCACGCCGCGACGATGCTGGCCGGTCCGGCCGTGACGGGTCGGCCGCCGGCGCCTCCGGGTCCGCCCGGTGCTCCGGGTGCCGGTGCGCCCCAGCCTCCCGGCCCGCCGGGTCCTCCCGGTGCGCCCGGTGGCGGCCTCGATCATGCCGCGACGATGCTGGCCGGTCCGGCCGTGACGGGTCAGCCGCCGGCGCCTCCGGGTCCGCCCGGTGCTCCGGGTGCCGGTGCGCCCCAGCCTCCCGGCCCGCCCGGTCCTCCCGGTGCGCCCGGTGGCGGGGCGCATCACGCCGCGACGATGCTCGCCGGTCCCGGCGTACCGCAGCCTCCGGGTCCGCCCGGTGCGCCTGGTGCCCCGGCTGCGCCCGGTGGCGGGCTCGACCATGCCGCGACGATGCTCGCCGGTCCCGGCGTACCGCAGCCCCCCGGTCCTCCCGGTCCGCCGCCGGGCGGGCCCGCGGCACAGCCGCAGGCCCCGACGGGTGCGCCCACGGTCGGCCCCGGCTACCAGGCGGTGCTGCGCTACCGCGCTCCCGACGGCTCCGAGCAGCAGCTCATCCGCCGCTCGGCGCCCGGCACCCCGCACCCGGAGTGGCAGATCCTCTACGAGCTGCGCGCGATGAACGTGCCGCCGCAGCAGGTGCTGGAGCTGCACACCGAGCTGGAGTCCTGTGAACTGCCCGGCGGTTACTGCGCCCGGATGATCCGGGAGACGTGGCCGCAGGTGCGGATCACGAGCGTGGCTCCGTACGGGCAGGACCACGCGGGCCGCCAGCAGGGCATGCGGCACCTGCTCACCCACCAGGGCGAGCTGCACCAGGTCGCGGACGGTCCGGCGCGCCCGGCGCCGGTGCGCGCGCCGCTGCCGCAGGTCCCGCTGCAGCAGGCGATCCCGCTGGACGCGATCGGGCAGGAGCTGGCGGCGGCGTTCGGTCCGCAGGGCGTGTTCCGCTTCGACCAGCGGGCGGTGTCCCGTCAGGGTGTGCCGGAGATCGTGGCGCAGACGCTGATGTGGGCGGGCCTGCCGGTCGATTTCGGGCCGTTCTTCTGGGCGCAGGCGGTGCCGGGGCAGCCGGTGCCGACGCTGGCCGAGCTGGCGGCGCAGCGGCAGGTGCAGCCGGCGACGGACGCGGGCTCGTACCTCGTGATCGGCAGCGACTTCGGCAAGGCGCTGTGCGTGCAGTACGGGACCGCGCACATCGTGGCGGTGCCGGTGGAGGGCGGTCCGGGCGGTGCTCCGGTGCCCCCGCAGTTCGTGAATTCGAGCCTGCCGCAGTTCGTGCGCTCGATGGCGATGCTGGGTCACATGTGGCGGCTGCGCCAGCATCTGACGCCGGAGCAGGCGGGTCGCTGGACCGTCGACTTCCAGGCGAATCTGGCGGGGCTCGACAGTGCGGCGCTTTCGTCGCCGGAGAGCTGGTGGTCGGTGCTGCTGGAGCAGATGTGGGACGGGCTGTTGTGACGTCTCCCGTCTGACCGCGTGATCGGTTGAGTGGCCGGGTCGGGACCCTCGGAGGGGGTCTCGGCCCGGCCATTCGGGCTTCAGGGATCAAATGGCGCATCCTTGACGGGAATCCCCGCGAGAGAGGCGCATCCAGGATGAGTGCACCCATTGCGACCGTGCGCGGTCGCGGCTACCGCATGGAAGAGGTCGACCGGTATCTCGCCCGGCTCTCCGGGAGCCGTGACGAGGCCTGGGAGAGGGTGGCGCGGCTGACGGTCCTGGCCAAGCAGATGGAGGCGGAGGCGGCGCGGCTGCGCGAGGTCGTGGCCGGGCTCGCCCCGCAGACGTACGACGAACTGGGCGAGCGGGCCCGGCGGATCCTGCGGCTGGCGGAGGAGGAGGCCGAAGCCGTACGGACGGAGGCGCGGGCGGACGTGTCCGCGACGCTGGACGCGGCCGGGGTGCGTGCCGAGCGGGTGGCGGAGCTGGCGCGCGGCGACGCGGAGGCGGTGCGCGAGCAGACCGAGGTCCGGGCGCGGCAGGGGTTGTCGCGGGCGGAGCGGGAGGCGGACGAGCTGCGGGCGGGGGCGCGCCAGGACGCTGCCGCGTGGCGGGCGGACGCGGCGGCGGTGCTGGCGAAGGTGCGGCGGCGGGCGGAAGCGGAACGGGCGGAGCGGGAGCGGGAGCAGGGGGAGCGCTGGGAGGCTGCGGGCCGGGAGCTGGCGGCGAGGGAGGCGGAGCTGGACGCGCGCCTCACGGAGTCGGAGCGGTACGCGGAGTCCGGGCTGGCGGAGGCGCGGCGGGGGTTCGCGGAGGCGGAGGAGGCGGCGCGGCACGGCCAGGAGGACGCGGAGGCGAGGGCCGCGGAGCTGGTGGCGCAGGCGGGGGTGGCGCAGGAGCGGATCTCGCGTGAGACGGAGCGGGTGCTGCGCGAGCACGTGGAGGCGCAGGAGGAGATGCGGGCTCACATGGCGCATGTCAGGGCCAGTCTGTCGGCGCTGACGGGGAGGGCCCCGGCGGAGGGCTGAGGCCGTTGCCCTTGCCCTGGCCGGGCTGCTGCCGGGGTGCGCCGTTGCCCTGGCCGAGCCGGGCCAGTGCCGGGCCGGGTCGGTGCCGGGGTGGGCCAGTGCCGGGCCGGGTCGGTGCCGGGGTGGGCCGTTGCCCGGGCCCGGGACGGGGTGGGCCAGTGTCGGGGTGGGCCGTTGCGCGGGTCCTGGCCGGGCCGGAGTCGGTGCCGGGGTGCGCCATTGCCATGGCCGGGCCGGGCCGGTGCCGGGGTGGGCCATTGCCCGGGCCCGGGACGGGCTGGGGTCGTTCGGGACGGCGGATCCGCTTCCCCGGGCTCCCGCCGCGCCGACACATCACGTCCTACGTCCCGGACCCGTCCCCGGCGTGTTGTGCCGGGATGGTGGGGCCCTCGTAGCAGTACGGGTCGCTGCGCAGGCCCCGGGACGTGACCACCACCGTCAGGGGCGGCTTCGCCGTCGGCGGGAGGGTGGTCGTCAGTGCGCCGGTCAGGGGGTCGGGCCGGGCTTCCAGCGGGGTGTCGTCGACCGTGACCAGGGGCGGGCGGCCCGCCGGGTCGGGGGTGAATCCGCCGCCCTCGACCGTGAGGCGGTCGCCGGAGACCGAGGCGCCGGTGATGACCGGGTTGGGGCGGGTGGCCATCTTGTTGACCAGGTAGGCACCGGCCGGGGCGCCCGTGAGGGCCCAGATCTCCTCCGGGAGGCGGGGGAGGCCCGCGCCCACGTCGGCGAGGAAGAACAGGACGACGTAGAGCATCGTGACCGCGCTGAGGGTGACGTACTGGAGGTCGACGAGGTCGGTGCGTCCGCTGTCGTTCGCGATCAGCTCACGCAGCGGGCGCCGGCCCGACGCGGTGGGCGGGGCGGCCGGTTTGGCGAGGCTGCCGCGTTCCACGCGCAGGCCGACGACGGCCTTGGCCGCGATCAGCGCCACGTACGGGCCGCCGAGGAGCGGCAGGTACACCGTCGTCAGGGTGGACAGCGGGCCGTCGGAGCCGCTGAAGTACTTCACGCCGCCGCCCGCGGTGAGGCCGTGGCCCAGGATGGCGAGCAGGAGCCAGACCAGGATCACGGTCCAAGCCAGGGCGAGTGCGGTCGAGGTGGAGAGCCGGCCGTCGCGGCCGGTGATGAAGGCCGGGTGGCGGCTGAGCCGCAGGCAGATCGGGCCGGCCAGCGCGGCCAGTAACAGCAGTGCGAGCAGTGCGGATGCCATGGTGTCCCCCCGGATGTCGGTGCTGCGTACGAGGGTCGCCGACTGCCCTGGTCATGACAAGGCGACACGGCGGACCTCAGTCGTCGCGCAGTTCGGGGAGGACCGGGAACCTGCGGGGTGCCACCAGGAGCAGGATGAGGAGCGCGGCCACGGCGGCGGCCGTCGCGCCGAGGAAGATGTGCTCGACGGCGGCGGCCACGGCTTCGCGCAGCTGGTCGGCGGCGGCCCGGGGGAGCAGGTCAGGGTGTTCCAGGGCCTTGGCGACATCGTCGAGGTGGCTCGGGAGCCCCGGTGTGGGGGCGTCGGCCAGGCGGGCGGCGATGGTGGCGTTGGCGACGGCGGCGAGCAGGGCGGCGCCCACGCTCTGGCCGACCTGGCGGCAGAAGAGCACCGAGGCGGTGGTGGTGCCGCGTTCGGCCCAGCCGACGGTGGACTGGACGCCGACGATCAGCGGGAGCTGGAAGAGGCCGAGGGCGGCGCCGAGCAGCAGCATGATCAGGGCGGGCTGCCAGGGCCGGGCGGGGTACGGCAGCAGGGTGAAGGAGTAGAGGATCACCGCGGCGAGGCCGATGCCGACGGCCGCGCTGTTGCGGAAGCCGATGCGCCGGTAGACGTGCTGGCTGAGGGCGGCGGTGACGGGCCAGCTGAGGGTCATCACCGACATGACGAGTCCGGCGCCGACGGGTCCGAGGCCGAGTACGGACTGGGCGTACGTCGGCATGAACACCATCGGGGCGACCATCAGCAGGCCGAGCGCCCCCATGGCCAGGTTGACGGCGGCGATGGTGCGCCGGCGCCACACCCAGCCGGGCAGGATCGGTTCCTCCGCCCGCCGTTCCACCCGGACGACCACCGCGGCCAGTACGGCGCTCGCGCCCAGCAGGCCCAGTGAGGGTGCGGACAGCCAGGGCCAGGCGACGCCGCCCTGGACGAGGGCGAAGAGGAGGAGTCCGCCGCAGCAGAAGACGCCGAGGGCGCCCGCCCAGTCGACGCGCCCGCGGCGGCCGGGTGAGCGGACGGGCTCGGTCAGGTGGCGGGTGATCATCCACAGGGCGAGGGCGGCCAGCGGCAGGTTGATCAGGAAGATCCACCGCCAGTGGGCGTAGGAGGCGAGCAGTCCGCCGAGGGCGGGGCCGGCCACGGCCGAGGTGGCCCAGACGCTGGACATGCGGGCCTGGATCCTCGGGCGTTCCGCCAGCGGGTACAGGTCGGCGGCCAGGGTCTGGACGGTGCCCTGGAGGGCGCCGCCGCCGAGGCCCTGGACGATGCGGAAGGCGATGAGGGCGGCCATGTTCCAGGCGGACGCGCACAGCAGCGAGCCGAGGAGGAAGAGGGCGATGCCGAAGAGCAGGACGGGCTTGCGGCCGAAGGTGTCGGACAGCTTGCCGTAGACCGGCAGGGTGACGGTGACGGCGAGCAGGTAGCCGGAGAAGAGCCAGGAGAAGACGGAGAAGCCGCCGAGGTCGCCGACGATCTGGGGGACGGCGGTGGCGACGATGGTGCTGTCGAGGGCGACGAGGGCCATGCCGAGCATCAGCGAGACGACGACGGGGGTCGGGGGGCGTCCGGCGGGCCTGCCGGCTCCGCCGTCGGTCGTGCCCTTGGCCGAAACGGCCGCACCGGGGGCGGCGCCCGCGCGCCCGGCGGGTATGCCGTCCGGACCTCCGTCCGTGCTGTCCGCTGCGGGCACCGAGATCCCTTCCCCTTGCACGTAGTTGCGGGGGACACCATCTCACCACCGCCTTGCGGGCGGTATCCCTCAGGCCGTGTCGTCCGAAGGGCGGACAACCCCTAGGGGTCCCTCCGCACTACGGGCCAGGGGTCTTTCCTCCCGGCGGAGGAGGTGGAGGCGTCGGGCATCTCCTTAACTGGACCATACGAGCCGGGGGTGCGGGTGGGGATAACCCCCGGACGGATACGGCTACGGGCACCAGCGCGCCGCAGGTCGTGCCGCCGCAGACTTCATCACGGCGACGCGCGCACGCAGACGCACGCATTCGAAGAAGGAGACAGACCGTGACAACGGCAATGACCGAAACCAGGCACGGGGGTACTGGAGGGCATGCTGCCGTCGCGGCCCGGGCACGGAAGGTCGTCAAGGCCTACGGCTCCGGGGAGACGCGTGTCGTCGCTCTCGACGAGGTGGACGTGGACATCATGCGCGGCCAGTTCACCGCGATCATGGGTCCGTCGGGTTCCGGCAAGTCCACGCTGATGCACTGCCTCGCCGGCCTCGACACGGTGACCAGCGGGCAGATCCACCTGGACGACACCGAGATCACCGGGCTGAAGGACAAGAAGCTCACGCGGCTGCGCCGCGACCGGATCGGCTTCATCTTCCAGGCCTTCAACCTGCTGCCCACGCTCAACGCCCTGGAGAACATCACGCTCCCCATGGACATCGCGGGCCGCAAGCCCGAGGCGGAGTGGCTGAACCGGGTGGTGGAGACCGTCGGCCTCGCCGGCCGGCTCAAGCACCGTCCGACCGAGCTGTCCGGCGGCCAGCAGCAGCGCGTGGCGGTGGCCCGCGCCCTCGCCGCCCGCCCCGAGATCATCTTCGGTGACGAGCCGACCGGAAACCTGGACTCCCGTGCGGGCGCCGAGGTCCTCGGCTTCCTGCGCCGTTCGGTGGACGACCTCGGCCAGACCATCGTCATGGTCACCCACGACCCCGTGGCCGCCTCCTACGCCGACCGCGTCATCTTCCTGGCCGACGGCCGCATCGTCGACGAGATGCACGCGCCCACCGCCGACCAGGTCCTGGACCGGATGAAGGACTTCGACGCGCGCGGGCGGACCTCATGAGCAACACGGTCCTGAAGACCTCGCGGCGCAACTTCGTCGCGCACAAGGGGCGGATGGCGCTCTCGGCCGTCGCGGTCCTGCTCTCCGTCGCCTTCGTCTGCGGCACGCTGGTGTTCACCGACACGATGAACACCACCTTCGACAAGCTGTTCGCCGTCACCAACTCCGACGTGACGGTCAGCCCCAAGGCCGCCGAGAGCGGGGAGGAGACCCCCGACCGCGGCAAGCCCGAGATGCTGGCGGGCTCGGTCGTCGAGCAGGTCAGGAAGGCCGAGGGGGTCCAGGGCGCCGAGGGCGGCGTCGTCTCCATGGCCGTCACGGTGGTCAACTCCAAGAACGAGAACATGGGCTCGACCACCGGCGCCCCGACCATCGCGGGCAACTGGAGCGACAACGAGCTCAAGTCCATGAAGATCACCTCGGGTCAGGCGCCGCGCGGTCCCACCGAGGTGATGGTCGACGCCGACACCGCGAAGAAGCACGGCCTGAAGCTCGGTGACGAACTGCGCACCATCGCCATCACCGGCGACATCCGCGCGAAGATCACCGGTATCGCCACCTTCACCGTGACCAACCCGGGCGCGGCCGTCGTCTACTTCGACACCGCCACCGCGCAGAAGTCGCTGCTCGGCTCCCCCGACTCCTTCACGCACGTCAACGTCACCGCCAAGGACGGGGTGAGCGACGAGCAGCTCAAGGCGAACATCGCGAGCGCCGTCGGAGCGGACGCCTACAAGCTCCAGACCGCCAAGGAAGCCGCGGACGCCAACCGCAAGGACGTCGGCGCCTTCCTCGACGTCATGAAGTACGTGATGCTCGGCTTCGCCGGCATCGCCTTCCTCGTCGGCATCTTCCTGATCTTCAACACCTTCTCCATGCTGGTCGCGCAGCGCACCCGCGAGATCGGCCTGATGCGCGCCATCGGCGCCGACAGCGGACAGGTCCTGAAGTCCGTGGTCCTCGAGGCCTTCCTGCTCGGCGTGGTCGGCTCGGTCCTCGGTGTGGCAGCGGGCGTGGGCCTGGCCGTCGGCCTGATGGCACTCATGGGTCAGATGGGCATGCAGCTGTCCACCGACGACCTGACCGTCGCCTGGACCACCCCCGTCGTGGGCATCGTCCTCGGCATCGTCGTGACCGTCGTCTCCGCCTTCGTCCCGGCCCGTCGCGCCGGCAAGGTCTCCCCGATGGCCGCACTGCGCGAGTCCGGCACCCCGGGCGACAAGAAGGCCGGCCGTGTCCGGGCCGCCCTCGGCCTGGTCCTCACCGCCGTCGGCGGCGGCTCCCTCTACCTCGCCGGGGCCGCCGAGAAGGCCGCGGCCGGATCCCTCTGGCTGGGCCTGGGCGTCGTCCTCACCCTCGTCGGCTTCATCGTGATCGGCCCGCTGCTCGCCGCGGGCGTGGTGCGGGTGCTCTCCGGTGTGGTCCTGCGGCCCTTCGGGTCCGTGGGCCGGCTCGCCGAGCGCAACGCCCTGCGCAACCCGCGCCGCACCGGCGCCACCGCCGCCGCGCTGATGATCGGCCTCGCACTGGTCGCCTGCCTGTCGGTGGTCGGCTCCTCGATGGTGGCATCCGCGACCGAGGAGCTCGACAAGTCGGTCGGTGCGGACTACATCGTCGCCTCCGAGTCCGGCCAGCCCGTCCTGCCGCAGGCCGAGCAGGCCCTGCGCGCCACCGCCGGCCTCGACCACGTCACCGCCTACCGCCAGCTGGAGGTCACTCTCACCGCGCCCGACGGCACCAACGAGAAGACCGACGTCGGCGCGACCGACCCGACGTACGCCAAGGACATCCGGCGCAAGATGACGGCCGGCGAGCACGCGGCCGCCTACGGCGCGGGCTCCATGTCGGTCGGCTCCCTCTACGCCACCGCGCACGGCATCAAGCTCGGTGACGAGATGACGGTCGCCTTCACCGGCGGCAAGACCGTCAAACTGAAGGTCGCGGCGATCACCAGCGACGAGGGCAACCTCGACAAGGGCATGAAGTACATCAGCACCGAGACCGCCCGGGCGAACGTGCCGGCGGACCGGATGCCGCTGCCCTTCATGATGCTGGCCACCGCCGAGGACGGGCAGTCCGACGCCGCCGCGTACACGTCGGTCAAGGCGGCCATGGGCGAGTACCCGCAGTACGTGGTGCGCAACCAGGCCGACTACAAGCAGGCCCTGAAGGACCAGGTCGGCCAGCTGCTGAACATGGTCTACGGGCTCCTAGGCCTCGCCATCATCGTCGCGGTCCTGGGTGTCGTGAACACCCTGGCCCTGTCGGTGGTCGAGCGGACCCGTGAGATCGGCCTGATGCGCGCCATCGGCCTCTCCCGCCGCCAGCTGCGCCGCATGATCCGCCTGGAATCGGTGGTCATCGCCCTCTTCGGCGCCCTCCTCGGCCTCGGGCTGGGCATGGGCTGGGGGGCCACCGCCCAGCAGCTGCTGGCGCTGGAGGGCCTGAAGGTCCTGGAGATCCCGTGGCCGACGATCATCGGGGTGTTCGCGGCATCGGCCTTCGTGGGCCTGTTCGCCGCCCTGGTCCCGGCCTTCCGGGCGGGACGGATGAACGTACTGAACGCGATCGCGAGCGAGTAGCCGGCGCCGTGTTCGTACGGGGGTGGGCGCAGGCCCGGGACTCACCGTCCCGGGCCTGCGCCCTTCTTCCGTATCCGGGCCGGGCCGGGCGGGTCAGCCGGTGGTGTCGCGCTGCATCAGGACGATCCCGCCGGCCTCGCCCACGAGGGTGTACCGCTCGCCGGGGTGGAGCTGGGAGGCGTAGTGGGTCGGGTCCTCGCCGGCCCACTTGTTCCCGTTGTCGATGGTGATCCAGTCGGGGACGACGCCCTTGCTGCCGCCGATCCACAGGACGCGGCAGCGGGAGGTCAGCCGGGTCAGCGGGGTGGTGTCCGCCTCCACGGTGGCCCCGTCGGGGATCCGGTCGAGGAGCTTCTCGACCGCGATGACGCGGTCGGGCTTCTCGTACGTGGACGCCTCCGTGAGCTTGGCGGTGGGCATGCTGGTCATGGCCAGCGCGAGGGAGGCGGCGAGCACCGCCGTGGGCAGCTGGAGTGCGTAGGACCGCAGCCAGGGCCGCTCGCCGCGGCGGACGGTGTCGATGGCGTCGACCAGGGCGAGGGCGACGACGGGCATGAGCACGGCGCTGTAGTGCCAGTCGGTGGACCAGTAGTGGTCGTCCCCGGACAGGAACCGCCAGCCGAGGGTGGGGGCGGCGACCAGCAGCAGCGGCGAGCGCAGGGCGAGCAGGCCGGAGGTGGGGATCAGGACCCAGCCCAGCGTGGCCAGCTTGGTGCCGAGGCCGGCGAAGGGCCCCGCCCCGTCGATCTTGTGCCAGTAGCCGTATCCGTCGGTCGCGAAGGCCGGTATGAACACGGTGAACACCAGTACGGCGAAGACGCAGGCGGCCGCGGCGAGGGCGAGCGCGGTCACGGCGGTGCGCCGGTCGGTGGTGCGGCTGCGCCAGGCCACGACGACGGCCAGGGCGGCCAGGGTGAAGCCGAGGTCCTCCTTGACCAGGAGCAGCGGCAGCCCCCACAGCAGGGCGGCCCGCCAGCGCCGGGCCAGGACCGCCTCCAGGGCAAACGCCAGCAGCGGCACGGCGAAGGCGATCTCGTGGAAGTCGAACTCCACCGCCCGCTGGACGCCCCAGGACAGGCCGTACGCGACGCCGACGGCGATGCCGCGTGGCCGGCCGAGGAGCCGTGCGGCCGCCCGCGTGACGGGGACGGCGGAGAGCGCGAACAGCGCCGCCTGTACGACCAGCAGCGTGACGGGCCCGGGGAAGACCCGGTAGACGGGGGCGACGAGCGCGATGATCGGGCTGAAGTGGTCCCCGAGGATGTTGGCCCCCGGCCCCTTCAGGTCGGCCACGGGCGTCTGGAGGTGGGCGTACGCGCGGATCGCCTGCTCGAAGATCCCGAGGTCCCAGGAGGCCCAGTCCATGCGCCGGAACCGGCCGACGGACAGGACGAGGTAGACGAGGAACAGCCCGCAGGCCACCAGCCAGGGTCCGGCCCACCGGGGCGTGGCCGCCCGGGGCGGGGTCTGGGCCGCCGGTACCGGGCGGGCTATGGCATCGCTCGTCACGGACTCGTGCTCCTCGGCCGTTCGGCGTGAACTCATGCGGAAGGGGACGCGGCGAGCTCAGGCGGTGGTTACGTCAACATCGTAAAGCGGGAGCAACGTCACAAGGATGAGGAGGGTCGGGGGCCGTGCCGTGACCCGAATCCCTCGCGCGTCGCCGTGGGCGCCGTCGTAGGGTGGGAACCCCCGGCCCGTACGACGTGTCGGGCCCTTCGCGTTGCCCCTCCACCGGACGGAAAGCCTCCTCATGAGCCTGCACGGACTGCTCGACGCCGTCACCCGGGACGCCGCCCTCACCGAGGCGGTCACCGCGGCCGGTGACGGCAACCGCATGCACGTGGACCTCGTCGGACCGGCTGCCGCGCGCCCCTTCGCGATCGCCGCGCTGGCCCGGCAGACCGGGCGGACCGTGCTGGCGGTCACCGCCACCGGGCGCGAGGCCGAGGACCTGGCCGCCGCGCTGCGGTCCCTGCTGCCGCCCGACGAGGTGGCCGACTACCCGTCCTGGGAGACGCTGCCGCACGAGCGCCTCAGCCCGCGCAGCGACACCATGGGCCGCCGCCTCGCCGTGCTGCGCCGACTGGTGCACCCCAGCAAGGACGACCCGGCCGCGGGTCCCGTGAGCGTGATCGTGGCACCCATCCGGTCCGTGCTCCAGCCGCAGGTCAAGGGCCTGGGGGAGCTCGTTCCGGTGAGTCTTCGGAACGGGGCGACCGCGGATCTGGGCGAGGTCACCCAGGCCCTGGCGGCGGCCGCGTACGCACGCGTCGAGCTCGTCGAGAAGCGCGGCGAGTTCGCCGTGCGCGGCGGCATCCTCGACGTCTTCCCGCCCACCGAGGAACATCCGCTGCGCGTGGAGTTCTGGGGCGACGAGGTCGAGGAGATCCGCTACTTCAAGGTCGCCGACCAGCGGTCCCTGGAGATCGCCGAACACGGGCTGTGGGCGCCGCCCTGCCGTGAGCTGCTGCTGACGGACGCCGTACGGGAGCGGGCCCTGGCCCTCGCCGAGGCCCACCCCGAGCTCGGCGAACTGCTGGGCAGGATCGCCGAGGGCATCGCGGTGGAGGGCATGGAGTCCCTCGCGCCGGTCCTCGTCGACGACATGGAGCTGCTGATCGACGTCCTGCCCGCCGGGGCGATGGCCGTGGTCTGCGACCCCGAGCGGGTACGGACCCGGGCCGCCGACCTCGTCGCGACCAGCCAGGAGTTCCTGATGGCCTCCTGGGCGGCCACCGCGGGCGGCGGCGAGGCCCCCATCGACGTCGGCGCGGCCTCGCTGCGCGGCATCGCGGACGTCCGCGACCGGGCCCGCGAGCTGGACATGATGTGGTGGTCGATCTCCCCGTTCGCCGCCGACGAGGACGCGTCCGGCTCGGACACCCTCAAGCTCGGCATGCACGCCCCGGAGGCCTACCGCGGCGACACCGCCCGCGCGCTGGCCGACACCAAGGGCTGGATCGCCGACGGCTGGCACACGGTCTACCTCACCGAGGGCCACGGCCCGGCCGCCCGCACCGTCGAGGTCCTCGCCGGCGAGGGCATCGCCGCCCGGCTGGAGCCGGACCTGGCCGCGCTGGAGCCGAGCCTGGTCCACGTCTCCTGCGGATCGATCGACAACGGCTTCGTCGACCCGGTCCTGCGCCTGGCCGTGCTCACCGAGACCGACCTGACGGGGCAGCGCACCGCCACCAAGGACCTCGGCCGGATGCCGACCCGCCGCCGCAAGACGATCGACCCGCTGACCCTGGAGGCCGGCGACTACATCGTCCACGAGCAGCACGGTGTGGGCCGCTACGTCGAGATGGTCCAGCGCACCGTGCAGGGCGCCACCCGCGAGTACCTCCTCGTCGAGTACGCCCCCGCCAAGCGCGGGCAGCCCGGCGACCGCCTCTACATCCCCACCGACCAGCTGGAGCAGGTCACCAAGTACGTCGGCGGCGAGGCCCCGACCCTGCACCGGCTCGGCGGCGCCGACTGGACCAAGACCAAGGCGCGCGCCAAGAAGGCCGTCAAGGAGATCGCCGGCGACCTCATCAAGCTGTACAGCGCGCGCATGGCGGCGCCCGGCCACACCTTCGGCCCCGACACCCCCTGGCAGCGCGAGCTGGAGGACGCCTTCCCGTACGCGGAGACCCCCGACCAGCTCACCACCATCGCCGAGGTCAAGGAGGACATGGAGAAGTCCGTCCCCATGGACCGGCTGATCTGCGGCGACGTCGGCTACGGCAAGACCGAGATCGCGGTCCGGGCGGCCTTCAAGGCCGTCCAGGACGGCAAGCAGGTCGCCGTCCTCGTACCCACCACCCTCCTCGTGCAGCAGCACTTCGGGACCTTCTCCGAGCGCTACAGCCAGTTCCCGGTCAACGTGAAGGCGCTGTCCCGCTTCCAGAGCGAGACCGAGTCGAAGGCCACGCTGGAGGGCCTGCGGGAGGGCTCGGTGGACGTGGTCATCGGCACGCACCGGCTGTTCTCGCAGGAGACGAAGTTCAAGGACCTGGGCCTGGTCATCGTCGACGAGGAGCAGCGCTTCGGCGTCGAGCACAAGGAGCAGCTGAAGAAGCTCCGTGCCAACGTCGACGTGCTGACCATGTCCGCGACGCCGATCCCGCGCACCCTGGAGATGGCGGTGACCGGCATCCGCGAGATGTCGACGATCACCACCCCGCCGGAGGAGCGCCACCCGGTGCTCACCTTCGTCGGCCCGTACGAGGAGAAGCAGATCGGCGCGGCCATCCGCCGCGAACTGCTGCGCGAGGGCCAGTGCTTCTACATCCACAACCGGGTCGAGTCCATCGACCGGGCGGCGGCCAAGCTGCGCGAGATCGTGCCCGAGGCGCGGATCGCGACGGCGCACGGCCAGATGTCGGAGCAGGCGCTGGAGCAGGTCGTCGTCGACTTCTGGGAGAAGAAGTTCGACGTCCTCGTCTCCACGACCATCGTCGAGTCGGGCATCGACATCTCCAACGCCAACACCCTGATCGTGGAGCGCGGCGACAACTTCGGCCTCTCGCAGCTGCACCAGCTGCGCGGCCGTGTCGGCCGCGGCCGCGAGCGCGGGTACGCCTACTTCCTGTACCCGCCGGAGAAGCCGCTGACGGAGACCGCTCACGAGCGGCTGGCGACGATCGCCCAGCACACCGAGATGGGCGCCGGCATGTACGTGGCGATGAAGGACCTGGAGATCCGCGGCGCGGGCAACCTGCTCGGCGGCGAGCAGTCCGGCCACATCGCGGGCGTCGGCTTCGACCTCTACATCCGCATGGTCGGCGAGGCCGTGGCGGACTACCGGGCCGCCGTCGAGGGAGGGGTGGAGGAGGAGCCGCCGCTGGAGGTCAAGATCGAGCTGCCGGTCGACGCGCACGTCCCGCACGACTACGCGCCCGGCGAGCGGCTGCGCCTGCAGGCGTACCGGGCCATCGCCTCGGCCACCTCCGAGGCGGACATCAAGGCCGTGCGCGAGGAACTCACCGACCGCTACGGCAAGCTCCCGGAGCCGGTGGAGAACCTGCTGCTGGTGGCCGGGCTGCGGATGCTGGCGCGGGCCTGCGGGGTCGGCGACATCACCCTCCAGGGCAACAACATCCGCTTCGGTCCGGTCGAGTTGCGCGAGTCGCAGGAGCTGCGGCTCAAGCGCCTCTACCCGGGGACGGTCCTCAAGCCCGCCACCTCGCAGGTGCTGATCCCCCGCCCCAAGGCGGGCAAGATCGGCGGCAAGCCGGTTGTCGGCCGGGAACTGCTGGCCTGGACCGGCGAGTTCCTCACCACCATCCTCGGCTCGTAGGCACCGGCGGCCGCGGCCGGGGAGCGAGGGTTCCCCGGCCGCGGCCCCCACCACGGCGGGTGCCGTGCTGCGACCCTGCAACGGTTGCGCGCATCCCCTCACTGATGGCCGGGAACGCTGTATACCCTCAGACCGAAACCTCTTCCGCACGGCCCGTCAGGAGCAGCGATGCACGGCCCCGGCCTTCCGCCGCAGCACGCCCCCCAGTCCACCTCGGGCGGTGTGGTGACATTGCGCGTGGTGTTCATGCTGCTGCCCATCCTGAGCTGCGGCTTCCTGGCGTGGGGTTCGATGCTGCGGCTCGCGCTGGTCACCCGCAAGTCCCGGGACTGGGCGCTGCTGGTGCTCAGCGGTGTGCTCGCCGTCGTCTGGATGACGCTGATCCAGCTCGACCCCACCCCGGACGTCAACGGCTGGCAGGGCAACCTGGGCGCCGGTGGCTCGATCCTCACGGGCTTCGCGATCTGCGTGTACTTCCTCGTCGCCGACATCAAGCACCACGAGGCCGTGCGGTCCGCGGCGCCCGCGCCCTGGTACCCGGGGCAGGCCGCGCCGTACAGCCACCCGCAGCAGACCTCGCCCTCCTACGGCTACCCGCACGCCCAGGCCTCCACCGTGGTCTCGGGCCAGACACCGGCCGCCCCGCAGGTGCCGCCGCAGCCGACCCCGCCCCCGCGCATCGGGCAGGTCCGCGCCGAACTCGACGAGCTCAGCGAGCTGCTGCGCAAGCAGACCCCGCCGCCCGGCGGGCACCACCAGGACCCGAACCAGACCCCCTTCCGGGATCCGCAGCAGTGACCGACCGCCTCATCGGAGACCGCTACCAGCTGGCGAGCATCCTCGGACAGGGCGGCATGGGCCAGGTCTGGACGGCGTACGACCGCCGTCTGGACCGGAGGGTCGCCGTCAAACTGCTGCGCCCCGACAAGGTCGCCGGCCCCGGCACCGTCGCCGAGGAGCTGCGCCGCCGCTTCGTGCGCGAGTGCCGGGTCACGGCGCAGGTGGACCACCCCGGCCTGGTCACCGTCCACGACGCGGGCAGCGACGGCGACGAGCTGTTCCTCGTCATGGGCTACGTGGAGGGCTCCGACCTCGCCGACCACCTCGCCGCCCACGGCCCCTACCCCTGGCAGTGGGCGGTCGCGGTCGTCGCGCAGCTGTGCTCGGTCCTCTCGGCCGTGCACGCGGTGCCGATCGTCCACCGCGACCTGAAGCCCCGCAACGTGATGGTCCGCCCGGACGGCACCGTCCTGGTCCTCGACCTCGGCGTGGCCTCGGTCATGGACACCGACACCACCCGCCTCACCAGCACCGGCACGCCCATCGGCAGCCCCGCGTACATGGCACCCGAGCAGGCGATGAGCGGCGCGGTGGGCCCGTACACCGACCTGTACGCGCTCGGCGTGCTCCTCTACGAACTCCTCAGCGGCAACGTCCCCTTCGCCGGGTCCACCGCCCTGGGCGTGCTCCACCGCCACCTGTACGAGGCCCCGGTCCCGGTGCGCCCGCAGCGTCCGGAGGTCCCGCAGGAGCTGGAGGCGCTCCTGATGCGCCTGCTCGCCAAGGACCCGCAGGACCGGCCGTCCTCGGCGCAGGAGGTCTACGAGGCGCTCGCCCCGCTGCTCCCGGCCCGCGACGGCCGCGGCGCGTCGGGCCCGCTGGACCCGACCCGGCCCTTCGTCCGTCCCCAGGCACCCTGGCCGGACCGGGCCGCGGTCATCCCGCCGCGGCCGACCACCCCGCCGACCTCCACGCCGACGGGCACCCCCGTGCCGCCCACGTCCGCGCCGACGCCGACGCGGACCCCCGCGCCGGTTCCGGTGCCGCAGAAGCCCGACATCCCGGGCGCGGTGGACCAGGCCCGCACGCTCCTGGACCAGGGGCGGCTCACGCAGGCCGTGGACATCCTCGGCGGCATCCTCCCGGCGGCGGCCGCCGAGCACGGCGAGCGCTCCCCGGTGGTCCGCTCCCTGCGCAAGCAGTACGCGGCCACGCTGATGGACGACGGGCAGTACCGCCGCGCCCTTCCCGAACTGCGCCGCCTCGCCGAGGAGTTCCCGGCGGGCGACCCCCAGTCGCTGCGGTTCCGCTACGACGCGGCGCAGTGCCTGGAGCAGCTCGGCGAGCCGGCCGCCGCCCTGGCGGAGTACCGCTCGCTGCTCCCGTACTTCGAGAACCGCTACGCCAACCCGGACCAGGCCCTGCCGCTGGAGATCCGCCGCCGGATCGCCCACCTGCTGCTCTCCCTCGGCGACCGCCCGGCGGCCCACGAGACCCTGGCCCGGCTGCTGTTCGACGCGGAACGACTGCACGGCCCGGCGCATCCCTTCCCGTCGGAGATACGCCGCACCCTGCAGTGGCTCAGCCAGGTCCGCTGACGGACCGGCCCCTCAGGCGGCCCGGCGGCGGGCGCCGCGGGTCCTGACGGCGGTGACCGCGAGGAGCGCGAGGGCCACGCCCGCGACCGCCAGCCCGGGGAGCAGTCCGGGCGGGCGGAAGGAGCAGGCGACCCGCGTGGTGCCGGGGTCCAGGGGGACCGCGACCAGCCCCAGGTGGGCCGATGCGGGACGGTCGTTGCAGGTCCAGCCGGCGATCGCGGGGACGGAGAGGACCGCCGTGCCCGTGCTGCCTGCGGGCAGGTCGGCCCGGACACCGGAGGAGCCGACCCGGACCGAGGTCGCGGCCGTGGCACGCAGGGCGGCCACCGCCGCGTCCAGGCGGGGGCGGTCCAGGCAGGACAGGGTCCAGCGCGGCGGCGGGGCCGCCTCGAAGACCAGCGCCGAGGAGGCGCCGCGGGAGACGCCCATCGGCTGGAGGGCGGCCCGGTTGCGGGGGGCGTTGCCGTTCAGCCGGAAGGCCGGGCCGTCGGCGAGGCGGACCGTCGCGTTGTACTCCGGCGCCCACAGGTGGGCCTCGGTGCCCGCGCGGCAGACCCCGGGCGCGATCGGGTCCTCGTACACGCGGGCGCCCAGAAGCAGTTCCTGGTTGGCGAAGGGCGAATCTCCGTAGGAGAGGGCCGGGCCGGGCGGGCGGGTCGTCACCAGCGGGGGCACCTCGGCGCGCAGCATCGAGCCGTCCGGCTGGAGGCGGGCGCCGACCGCGAAGACGGCGTCGGTGACCGGGTTGTCGATGCTCTGCACGTTGCGGCCGCGCGAGGTCCAGCCGGCACCGAGGGCGACCATCGTCCGCGTGAACACCTCGGGGGTGTGGCTGCTGTAGTAGGAGCCGCCCTCCCCGCCCAGCAGCAGCGGGTCGTTGCCCGACAGGGCGGGCCGGCTGGGGTCGGTGCGGTACGCCGGCCAGCCCTCCGCGGCCGCCAGGGCCCGGGCGCGCGCGGTGTGGCCCTGCCCCCAGGACGGGTAGTCGTCGAGGCCGCCCAGTTTGCCCCGGTGGCCGAAGGCGGTGGTCGCCGCGGCCTGCGCGAGCAGGACCAGGGCCAGCACGGTGGCCGCCGGGAGCACCGGACGGCGGTGGCGCAGCGCCCACCAGGCCGCACCCGTCAGCGCCAGGCCGGCCGCGAACAGTACGTACCCCCCGGTCGTGGTCAGGGTGCTGGTGCGCGCCCACAGCGCGGCGGCCGCCAGGAGGCCCGTCCCCGCGGCCAGCGCGGGCAGCCGCGGCAGGCCGACCTCCAGCGCGGTCCAGGCGGCGATGACGGCGATCCCGGCCAGGACGAAGGTCTGCCGGTAGGGGCTGCCGTTCGGGGTGGCGAACAGGTGCCAGGCCAGATGGGCCGGCGCCCACTGCAGGGAGAGCGCGACGGCCGCCGTCAGCCCCGTCCACCACAGCCGGTCGCGTGCCGGCAACGCCCGGTGGAAGGGCAGCGCGGCGACCAGCAGCAGCGTGCCGGTGCCCACGAAGACGGCGGGGGAGGAGAAGGAGTAGGTCCCGGGCAGCAGCCGCGCGAAGAGGTCCGCCCAGGACACCGGCCGGAACTCCCTGACCCAGCCCGGGTAGGCCTGCCCCGAGCTGAGGAACAGCGGCAGCAGGACCGGCGCCGCCAGCGCGATGCCCGCCACGGTGGTCCCGGCCGCCCGCGCGATCACCGCGATCCGGGCCCGCACGCCCTCCCGGGTCAGCACCACCCGTACCAGCAGCACCAGCGCGGCGCCGAGCGTCGCCATGTAGGCGGTGTAGAAGTTCGCCGTCCAGCAGACGGCCACGAGCAGCGGGGCGAGCAGGGCCCGCCGTCCGCGCAGGGCCCATTCACCGGTCAGGCACAGCAGGGGGAACGCGATCAGCCCGTCCAGCCACATCGGGTTGTAGGAGGCCTCGATCACCGACCAGCCGCACAGTGCGTACGAGGCCCCGAGCAGTCCGGCCGCCCACCACGGCCCCCGGTGCAGGGTGCGCAGCAGCCAGGCCATCGCCGCCGCCGCGGCCGCCGTCCTGAGGACGGTGACGACGTACACGGCCAGGTCGATGTCGGCGCGCGGGAAGACGGCGACGAGGACGGAGAACGGGCCGGCCAGGTAGGTGCCGAGGTCGGGCAGGAAGCTCGTGCCGTATCCGGACTGCCAGTTGAACAGCAGTCCGCCCTGCGCGTGGCCGTGCAGGAGGTCCCACAGGTGCGCGTGGAAGGGTACGAACTGATTGCCGAGGTCGTTCACGCTGCGGTGGCGCGATCCGTACGGGAAGACGCGGGCGGCGGCGTCCCCGGCGCACACGGCCACCGCCGTGAGCAGGGCGGCGAGCGCCGAACCGGACAGGCTGGGGCGGCGCGGCGAGCGGTGCGGTGTCGACATGGTGGGCCGACCCTGGCAGTACCGAGGGAAGCGGGGATGGCCGCGGAGTGGCTGCGACACGAACAGACACGTACCCCGGACACCCCGCGAATCGTTGGTCGAACCGGTGGCCCGGGCCACCCTTACTGCATACCATCGATCACCGCACGGCCCTTGTGCATTGACGCACAATCTCCCGGCCCTGGAGGCTCCTTTGCACCGTCGCACTGCGCTCTCCGTCTCCGCCGCCCTGCTCGTGGCGGCGCCTCTGCTGTCCGCCTGCTCGGGCGAGACCCGGCCCGGCACCGCGGCCGTCGTCGGCGGTGAACGGATCACCACCTCCGCGCTCCAGGCCCAGGTGAACGACGTCCGCACCGCGCAGAACCGGTCCGAGCAGGCCGCCACGCTCATCGCCAACACCCCGCAGCTGGAGCGGATCAAGCTCGGCAAGATGATCCAGCTGCGGGTGCTGGAGCGGGCGGCCGAGGACGCGGGCATCTCCGTCACGACCAAGGAGATCGAGGACGCCCGCAAGGCGCAGGAGGGGGACAAGGGCGCGGCGGCGCTGGAGCAGATGGCCCTCCAGGCCCGGGTCCCGCTGGCGCCCGAGCAGATCGACGAGGACCTGCGCTTCCGGCTGCTGCTCGACAAGCTGAGCGCACGCTTCGGCGAGGAGAGGATCATCGAGCCGCTCACCAAGGCCTCCGAGGCCCTCCACATCGAGGTGAACCCGCGCTACGGGGCCTGGGACGCCAAGCAGGTCGGCCTCGGCCCGGCGGACACCGCGTGGATCACCCAGCGGACCCGGCCCGAGCAGGAACCCGCCGGAGCCTGACGTCCTGCGGCGGGGGTAGGTTCGGAGGGTGACCGACCACTCCCAGTCCACCGCCGCCGCCGAGCCCACCGGCCGAATCGTCCTGCTGACCACCAGCCACCGGGTCGCCCCCGGGGTGCTGTCCTGGCCGGCGTGGCAGACCCTGCACGCCGCGGACCGGGTGCTGTGCGCCGACCCCGGCCATCCGCAGCTTCCGTACCTGCGGGAGGCGGGCGTCGAGGTCGAGCACACGGCTGCGGACGCGCACGAGCTGGTGGCGGCCTGCGCGGGCGGCCGTACGGTCGTGGTGCTCCCGGCCGGCGAGGGCGACCAGCGGCTCACCGACGGGCTGGCCCGGCTGGCCGGCTCGGGCCGGGTCGCGATGCCCGACCTGGAGCTGCTGCCCGGCTCCTACGACCTGCCGGGGGCGCGCCTGCTGGACCTGGTCCAGGTGATGGACCGGGTCCGCCGCGAATGCCCGTGGACCTCCCGGCAGACCCACCGGGGCCTGGCCAAGTACGCGATCGAGGAGGCGTACGAGCTCGTCGAGGCGATCGAGGCCGGGGACCGGGAGGAGCTGCGCGAGGAGCTCGGCGACGTGCTGCTCCAGGTGGTCTTCCACGCCCGGATCGCCGAGGAGGGGATCCCGGCGGGCGAGGACGGGGAGGACGGCGGGGACGGCGGGGACGACGAGGAGGCCCTGGGGGCCTTCTCCATCGACGACGTGGCCGGGGCCCTCGTGCAGAAGCTGATCCACCGCCACCCGCACGTCTTCGGCGACGCACAGGCCGAGACCCCGGAGGACGTCCACGCGCACTGGCAGCGCACCAAGGCGGTCGAGAAGCGGCGGGAGTCGGTCACCGACGGGGTCCCGGTGGGTCAGCCGGGCCTGGCGCTCGCCGCCAAGCTCGCGGGCCGGGCCCGTGCCGGCGGCGTGGCCGTGGAGCTGCCCCGCGGCGAGGGCATCGGGTACGAACTGCTGGAACTGGCCGCGCGCGCCGAGGCGGAGGGTGTCGACCCCGAGACCGCACTGCGCGCGGCGGCCCGCGTCTACCGGGACGCGATCCGGGCGGCCGAGGGCGTCGCAGACCCCGCGCGGTAGTTCTTCCGGTCCTGTCAGTACTCCCTGGGGCCGCGGGCCGAGGGGTTGTGCCAGTGCGGCGCCGGGCGGTTCAGGAACCACTCGCCGAAGCCCAGCGGGCGGCCCCCGGGCCCGTTGCCGGTGGCCCCGGCGGGTACGGAGTCGTGGAAGAGACGGCCGGGGCGGGCGCCGAGCCCCTCCAGGAGCCCGGCGGTCTCCTCGATGAACTGCGGCGGCCCGCTGAGGTAGACGTCCTGGTCGGGCCAGAGACCCCGGTTGCACAGCGCCGTCGCGAGCCGGTCGGTGGCCTCGTTGCGGTGCCGACCGGGCGCGGGCGTGATGTAGGTGACGTCGAGCCAGCCGCACGAGGTGCCGTACGCGTCGATGAGCGGCCGGTCGTAGAGGTGCGCGCCGTCGCGGGCCACCACGAAGAGCCGTACGTCCTGATCGGGCGGCCGGTCCGCGAGGTCCTCCAGCATCGCCCGGATCGGGGCCCAGCCGGTGCCGGCGGCGATCAGGCTGGCCGGGCGGTCCGAGCGGCGGAAGGTGAGCTGCCCGCCCGCGGCGCCGAGCTTCAGGAGGTCGCCGGGCCGCGTCCCGTCGACCAGGGCGGTGCTGAGTCGCCCGCCGTCGATCCGGCTGACGTGCAGGTCGACGGTGCCGTCCGGGCGGGGGGCGTTGCCGAGGGAGTAGGTGCGCCAGGTCCTGGGGACGCGGTCGCTGCTCACGCTCGTGTACTGGCCGGGGAGATAGGGGAAGGGGGCGTGCGGCCGCAGGGTGAGCACGCCGATGTCCCGCCCGTACTGGAGGTGGCGTACGACCTCCGCGTCCCACCACGGCGGGTCCTCGCTCGCGTCGGCGCCGGCGAGCATGGCGTCGGCGATCAGCTGGTAGGCCTCGGTCCAGGCCTTCTCCACCTGCGGGGTCCAGGCGTCGCCGGAGGTCTCGGCGAGCGCGGCGAGCAGGCTGGAGCCCACGACGGCGTAGTGCTCGGGGCGGACCAGGAACTTGCGGTGGTCGCGTCCCAGGTCGCGGAGGTAGGGGCCGAGGGCCTCGTCGTCGATCCGGGAGACGACGTGGGTGAGTGCGGCGAAGAGCCGGTCCCGCTGGCGTTCCATGTCCTCGGAGGAGACCGGGAAGAGGTCGCGGACTCCGGGGTTGTGCCAGAAGAGGTGCGAGTAGAAGAACTTGACCGCGTGCTCGGCCCGTCGCTCCACCACCGCGAAACTGCTTTTCAAGATCCTCACATCCACCAACCGAAAGTAGGAGTGCCGGACGGGGCGAGGTCAAGTGTTGTCCGATCTGCGGACAGCCGCGACGAAGCAGTCATATGGGATGACGAATCGGCGGGTCGCGGCCCGCGCCGGCCCGCCGGCGCGCGGCGGCTACTGTCGGGGACATGCACGATCAGTCGTCCACTCCCTCCGTCGGCGCGGCGCCCGAACTCTTCACGTGGGAGTTCGCGACCGACCCCTATCCGGCCTACGCGTGGCTGCGCGAGAACGCGCCGGTGCACCGCACCAAGCTCCCCAGCGGGGTCGACGCCTGGTTGGTCACCCGGTACGCGGACGCCCGCCAGGCCCTCGCCGACCAGCGGCTCAGCAAGAATCCGGCGCACCACGCGGAGCCCGCGCACGCCAAGGGCAAGACCGGGATCCCGGGGGAGCGCAAGGCGGAGCTGATGACGCATCTGCTGAACATCGACCCGCCGGACCACACCCGGCTGCGGCGCCTGGTGTCGAAGGCGTTCACCCCGCGCAGGGTCGCCGAGTTCACCCCGCGGGTGCAGGCGCTCACCGATCACCTCATCGACGGGTTCGCGGAGAGGGGGGAGGCCGACCTCATCCACGAGTTCGCCTTCCCGCTCCCCATCTACGCCATCTGCGAGATGCTCGGGGTACCGCGCGAGGACCAGGACGACTTCCGTGACTGGGCCGGGATGATGATCCGCCACGGCGGCGGACCGCGCGGCGGCGTCGCCCGTTCGGTGAAGCAGATGCGGACCTATCTCGGTGAACTCATCCATCGCAAAAGGGATGATCTGGGCGACGACCTGATCTCCGACCTGATCCGGGCGAGCGACCACGGCGACCACCTGACGGAGGGCGAGGCCACCGCGATGGCCTTCATCCTGCTCTTCGCCGGCTTCGAGACGACCGTGAACCTCATCGGAAACGGCGTCCACTCCCTCTTCATGAACCCCGACCAGCGCGAGCGGCTACAGAGCTCCCTGGCCGCCGGGGAGAGCGGGCTGCTGGCCACCGGTGTCGAGGAACTCCTGCGCTACGACGGCCCCGTGGAGCTGGCGACGTGGCGGTTCGCGACCCAGCCGCTGACCCTCGGCGGCGAGCGGATCGAGACCGGCGATCCGGTCCTGGTCGTCCTCGCGGCCGCCGACCGGGACCCGGCGCGGTTCGCCGATCCGGACACCCTCGACCTCTCCAGGACCGACAACCAGCACCTCGGGTACGGGCACGGCATCCACTACTGCCTGGGCGCGCCGCTCGCACGACTCGAAGGACAGACCGCCCTCGCGACGCTGCTCACGCGCCTGCCCGATCTGGAACTGGCAGTTCCACCCCAAGACCTGCGCTGGCGTGGGGGGTTGATCATGCGGGGGCTGCGCACCCTTCCCGTTCGCTTCACGGTTCAAAACACCTGTGCGACTTCTGATTAAAAGTCAGATTCGGCTTGAACTTGTGACAATCGTTCGAAGGCCGCTAGGTTCTGCCGTTACCCCGCTGTTATGCGAAAGGTGATCCCTCATGCTCTCCGGGAACGGCCGTCACAGACGCCCCCGCCAGGTCCCCGCGCTGGTCGTCACAGCCGGTGTCACTGGCTCTGCGCTGGCCATGCCGCTGCTGGCTGCCACCAGCGCGACCGCTGCCGACACCACCACCTGGGACAAGGTGGCCGAGTGCGAGAGCGGCGGCTCGTGGAGCGCCAACTTCGGGAGCGGCGCCTACGGCGGGCTCCAGTTCACCCAGGAGGAGTGGCAGAAGGCCGGCGGTCTGGACTTCGCCGAGCGCCCCGACCTCGCGAGCCGTTCACAGCAGATAGCCGTGGCCGAGCGCGTGCTGGCCTCCCAGGGCCCGCAGGCCTGGCCGCTGTGCGCGGCCTCCGCCGGACTGGACCAGCAGGGTCCGGCCGCCGTCGTCGACCCCGGTCTGCCCGGCAGCGCCACCGCGGTGGGCCCCGCGCCGTCCCGCCCCGACGACGCCGTGCCCTCCACCACGGGCGGCAAGCCCGCCACGGACTTCGGGCTCCCGACCGCGGAGACGCCGAGCCCCTCGGGCTCCCCCTTCCTGATTCCCGACGCGCCGTCCGTCGGACTGCCCGTCATGCCCGCGCCCGACGTCCCGACGACGCCTCCGGCCGACCCGGGCACCCCGGTCGTCCCGACCGACCCGACGACCCCGCCGGTGAGCCCCACCGACCCGACGGTCCCGACCCTCCCGGCCGACCCGACGGCGCCCACGACCCCGCCGGTCACCCCGAGTCCGTCCCCGGCCGACCCGACCGCCCCCGTGGCGCCGACGACCCCGGCGACCCCGGACGCCACTCCTGCCGAGGGCAACGGCAAGCACCGCGGTGCCCCCTCGCCCGAGGAGGGCGCCCCGTCCGATGCTGCGGCGGACCCCGTCTACACGGTGCAGGCGGGCGACAGCCTGGCGACCATCGCGGTCGCCAAGGGCGTGAAGGGCGGCTGGAGCGGCCTCTACGCGGCCAACGAGCAGGTCATCGGCGGAGACGCCAACCTCATCAAGCCCGGGCAGAACCTGGATCTAACCACCTAATAAGGACAGTTGGTTCGCCCGGTAAGAACCTGATTGTCTGTTTTCTGCAAGTGAGACATGCGTCTCTTCCAGTCAACTGGCGTGTCCCGCCTCGGGGGTTCCGCAAACCCCGTTCTCACCTGCGCAAACACCCCCACGGGGAGCGCAAGTAGGGGCCGTTTCTCCCCGATGTTCCTGGTTGAGCATCGGGGAGAGACATGTCTACCTTCTGAGTCGCCCGCCACCGCGGGCTCCTTCGACCGCATCGCCGAATCCTGCCGGCGGACGGGGGGAACAGTCGTCGCGTAAAGCGCCGAAGGCAGGAGCGGGGGAACCAAGGTAGGTGCCGCGAGCGGCCGTTGAGAGACGGTCACGCAACCGGCTTGGGGTTAAGCGGGGCGCAAGGTCGCACCGCCGGGCACTCACAGGCCCGAACCCGACAGCTCACCTCGTAGGCGTCGGTGAGGAGAAACCTCATGCTGCTTTCCGGCAAGGGCAAGCACCGTCGCGGTTCCAAGGCCGTTCGCATCGTCACGCTCGCCGGTGTCGCCGGTGTGGCCGTCGCCGCCCCCCTGATGGCCGCGGGCGCCGCCAGTGCCGCCACCGCGTCCGAGTGGGACAAGGTCGCGCAGTGCGAGTCCGGTGGCAACTGGTCCATCAACACGGGCAACGGCTACTACGGCGGACTGCAGTTCTCGTCCTCCACCTGGTCCTCGTTCGGTGGCAAGTCGTACGCCCCGCAGGCCAACCAGGCCTCGAAGGCGCAGCAGATAGCCGTGGCCGAGAAGGTCCTCAAGAAGCAGGGCAAGGGCGCCTGGCCGCACTGCGGCAAGGGCCTGTCGAACTCGTCCTACACCGGTGGCGGCTCCACCGAGACCCCGGCCTCCACCAAGCCGAAGGCCGAGACGAAGAAGGTCGAGACCAAGAAGGCCGAGACCAAGGCCGCGCCGAAGAAGGACACCAAGCGCGCCGAGGCCCCGACCACCCGCTCCGAGCGCACCGAGGCTCCGGCCGCGCCGAAGACCGGCAACGGCTCGTACGAGGTCAAGCCGGGCGACACCCTGGGCACCATCGCCGAGGCCAACGGCGTCAAGGGCGGCTGGCAGCAGCTCTTCGAGCTGAACAAGGACATCGTCTCGGACGCCGACCTGATCTACCCGGGTCAGAAGCTGAAGCTCAGCTGAACCCCGCGGCAATAGCCGCAAAAGCGCACGCAACGCGCAGAATTCCCACCGCCCGGCGCCCTTCCCCCCACGCGCCGGGCGGCGGTGTGTGCGGCTCCGCGAGCCGGGAATCGAGAGTCGTATGTCCCGGAAGAGGGGTATTCGGTCCCTTTTTCGTCCCAGGGGTCGGGCGGTCGGCCGGTCGAACCCCGGAAGCCGGTTAGGCTCTAGGCGGCAAGGCCATCCCACGGCCTGACACGCCACCGCACACCCAGCGTCACATCCCAGAAGGAGATGCTCGTGCCGTCCATCGACGTCGTCGTAGCCCGGGAAATCCTGGACTCCCGAGGCAACCCCACGGTCGAGGTCGAGGTGGGCCTCGACGACGGCAGCACCGGCCGTGCTGCCGTTCCGTCCGGCGCCTCCACCGGTGCATTCGAGGCCATCGAGCTCCGTGACGGTGACCCCAACCGTTACATGGGCAAGGGTGTCGAGAAGGCCGTCCTCGCCGTCATCGAGCAGATCGGCCCGGAGCTCGTCGGCTACGACGCCACCGAGCAGCGCCTGATCGACCAGGCCATGTTCGACCTGGACGCCACCGACAACAAGGGCTCGCTCGGCGCCAACGCCATCCTCGGCGTCTCGCTCGCCGTCGCGCACGCCGCGTCCGAGGCCTCGGACCTCCCGCTCTTCCGCTACCTCGGCGGCCCGAACGCGCACCTGCTGCCCGTTCCGATGATGAACATCCTCAACGGTGGGTCGCACGCCGACTCCAACGTCGACATCCAGGAGTTCATGATCGCCCCGATCGGCGCGGAGTCCTTCTCCGAGGCGCTGCGCTGGGGCGCCGAGGTCTACCACACCCTCAAGAAGGTCCTGCACACCAAGGGCCTCTCCACCGGTCTCGGTGACGAGGGCGGCTTCGCCCCGAACCTGGAGTCCAACCGCGCCGCGCTCGACCTCATCATCGAGGCCATCAAGCAGGCCGGCTACACCCCGGGCAAGGACATCGCGCTCGCGCTCGACGTCGCCGCGTCCGAGTTCTACAAGGACGGCAAGTACGAGTTCGAGGGCCAGTCCCGCTCGGCCGCCGAGATGACCGACTACTACGCCGAGCTCGTCGAGGCGTACCCGCTGGTCTCCATCGAGGACCCGCTGTTCGAGGACGACTGGGCCGGCTGGAAGACCATCACCGACCGCCTGGGCGCCAAGGTCCAGATCGTCGGTGACGACCTGTTCGTCACCAACCCCGAGCGTCTGGCCCGCGGTATCGAGGAGGGCTCCGCGAACGCCCTGCTCGTGAAGGTGAACCAGATCGGCTCGCTGACCGAGACCCTCGACGCCGTCGAGATGGCCCAGCGCAACGGCTTCAAGTGCATGATGTCGCACCGCTCCGGCGAGACCGAGGACGTCACCATCGCCGACCTCGCCGTCGCCGTGAACTGCGGTCAGATCAAGACCGGCGCCCCGGCCCGCTCGGACCGCGTCGCCAAGTACAACCAGCTGCTGCGCATCGAGGAGATCCTCGACGACGCCGCGGTGTACGCGGGCCGCAGCGCCTTCCCGCGCTTCAAGGGCTAATCACGCTCTGCCTCCGTACGTCCCCGCACTCGGTCCCGTACCGTGTGCGGGGACGTATTGCGTAGTGCGTACATAAGGGGAGGCGGACCAATGGCCGGGAACCGGGATCGGTTCTCCACCTTCTCCACCGCGACGCGGCTCAAGCAGCTCGGTGAGCGGACCGCGGCCCACGTCTACCGCTCGCAGTCGCGCCGGCAGGTGCGCCGCAGCCGCCTCACCGGCAGGGCGGCACTCCTGGTGCTCGTGCTCTGTACGCTGGTCGTCGCCCTCGCGTATCCGATGCGCCAGTACGTCTCCCAGCGCTCGGAGATCGCGGAGCAGCAGCGGGCCGCCGCGGCCGCGCGGGACCGCCTGGAGCGGCTCCGCGACGAGAAGGCCCGCTGGCAGGACGACGCCTACGCGGAGCAGCAGGCGCGCAAGCACCTGCACTTCCTGCGTCCGGGGGAGGTCGGCTACATCATGGGCGACCCCGGATCCCGGCCCCCGGAGCCGCACCGGACCGGCCAGGCCGGCTCCGACCGCCCCTGGTACTCCAACGTCTGGGACGGCGTCGACAAGGCCGACCGCCCCAACGACTAGCACCGCAGCACCCATCCACGAGAACGAAGAGACTTCCTCCAGGCATGCAGACGCCCCCGCCCCAGACCGACCGGACCGAGCCGACCGACGCGGACATCGAGGCGTTCGAGCAGCAGCTCGGCCGCCCGCCGCGCGGGCTGCGCGCCATCGCGCACCGCTGCCCCTGCGGGCAGCCCGACGTGGTGGAGACCGCGCCGCGGCTCCCCGACGGCACCCCCTTCCCGACGCTGTACTACCTGACGTGCCCGCGCGCGGCCTCCGCCATCGGCACGCTGGAGGCCAACGGCGTGATGAAGGAGATGCAGGCGCGGCTCGCCGAGGACCCGGAGCTCGCCGCCGCCTACCAGGCCGCGCACGAGGACTACATCCGGCGCCGCGACGCCATCGAGGTGCTCCAGGGCTTCCCGAGCGCCGGCGGGATGCCGGACCGGGTCAAGTGCCTGCACGTGCTCGTCGGCCACTCGCTGGCCGCCGGCCCCGGCGTGAACCCGTTCGGCGACGAGGCCCTCGCGATGCTGCCCGAGTGGTGGGCCAAGGGCGCCTGCGTCACGCCGTGCGGCGAGAAGAAGGAAGAGGAGTCCCAGTGACCCGGGTCGCGGGCATCGACTGCGGTACGAACTCCATCCGGCTGCTCGTGGCGGACTGCGACCCGGCCACGGGCGAGCTGGTCGAGCTGGACCGGCGGATGATCATCGTCCGGCTCGGCCAGGGCGTGGACAGGACCGGGCGCCTGGCCCCGGAGGCGCTGGAGCGCACCTTCGCCGCCTGCCGCGAGTACGCGGCGGTCATCAAGGAGTTCGGCGCGGAGCGGGTGCGCTTCGTGGCGACCTCCGCCTCCCGCGACGCCGAGAACCGCGACGACTTCGTGCGCGGTGTCGTGGAGATCCTGGGCGTCGAGCCCGAGGTGATCTCCGGCGACCAGGAGGCGGAGTTCTCCTTCACCGGCGCCACCAGGGAGCTGACCGCGCACGAACACCTGCAGCGGCCGTTCCTGGTGGTCGACATCGGCGGCGGCTCGACCGAGTTCGTGGTCGGCGACGACCACGTGCGGGCCGCCCGCTCCGTGGACGTGGGCTGCGTCCGGATGACCGAGCGCCACCTGGTGGTGGACGGCGTCGTCACCGACCCGCCGTCCGAGAAGCAGATCGCGGCCGTCCGGTCCGACATCGAGGCCGCGCTGGACCTGGCGGCCGAGACCGTGCCGCTGGCCGAGGCGCGCACCCTGGTGGGCCTGGCGGGCTCGGTGACCACCATCGCCGCGATCGCGCTGGGGCTGCCCGAGTACCGCTCCTCGGAGATCCACCACTCCCGGATCTCCTACGAGCAGGTCCGCGCGATCACCGAGCGGATGCTGGCGGCCACGCACGACGAGCGCGCGGCGATCCCTGTGATGCACCCGGGCCGGGTCGACGTGATCGGCGCGGGCGCGCTGGTCCTGCTGGCCGTCATGGAGCGCACCGGCGCCCGCGAGGTCGTCGTCTCGGAGCACGACATCCTCGACGGCATCGCCTGGAGCATGGCGGGCCCCGCGTGAGGCGCTGAGCCGCCGAACGGCGACGGCGCTCCGGTCCACCGACCGGGGCGCCGTCGCCGTTCTCAGATGCCGCGGTGGACGTCGCGGCGGTCGCCTGCCCTGACGACGAAAATCCGGAGCCGGTAGAACCCGGACGGTCCGGTGAGTTTCTTGACGTCGGCGTCCTCGCGGCAGGGGTCGTCCCCCAGGGCGGTCAGCGCGGCGAGGATGTGCATGGCAGACCCGTGGTCCCACCCGATATGACGGACACAATCGCCGGGTCCATCGGCCGAACGACCTTCGAACCAGGGTGTGGGGGTCGCGAAAGCCATGATCCAAAAAAAGTTCGTGAAGTTCTTCACAAGGAAAAGGGGCCTCCTGGGTCCCGGGAAGGGCCCTTCGGGGCCTTCCGGAAGTCCTGGAGCCCCTTTTGTCTCGCGTTCGTGCGATCGTCGGAGGCGGCGGGCTGCGCGTCAGAGGTACGGACGAAACCCGGTGGTCTACTCCGGTCAAAGCCTCGGAGGCCAGTTCAGGACGGGTGAACAACGACTCCGGTCACCTCTTGGTTCCCGTCGCGCGCCATGACGTCCGTCACGTGGGCGGCGGAGTGTAGCAGAGGCCCTCCGACTCCTTGTGAAGGGGCTCACGAGCAACACCCCATTGGGTGCTGGATACTCGTTCTCATGAGCACCACGGAGCGTCCCAGGATCCTCGTTGTAGGAGGTGGGTACGTAGGCCTGTACGCAGCCAAGCGCATCATGAAGAAGATGCGCTACGGCGAGGCGACCGTCACGGTCGTCGACCCGCGCTCGTACATGACCTACCAGCCCTTCCTCCCCGAAGTGGCCGCAGGCAGCATCTCGCCTCGGCACGTCGTCGTCCCGCTGCGACGCGTGCTGCCCAAGGCAGAGGTTCTCACCGGCCGGGTCACCAGCATCGACCAGGACCGCAAGGTCGCCCTCGTCACGCCGCTGGTCGGCGAGGCGTACGAGCTGCCCTTCGACTACCTGGTGATCGCGCTCGGCGCCGTCTCCCGCACCTTCCCGATCCCCGGCCTCGCCGAACAGGGCATCGGTATGAAGGGCGTCGAGGAGGGCATCGGCCTGCGCAACCACGTCCTCGAGCAGCTCGACAAGGCCGAGTCCACGACGGACGAGAACGTCCGCCGCAAGGCCCTCACCTTCGTCTTCGTCGGCGGCGGCTTCGCCGGTGCCGAGACGATCGGCGAGGTCGAGGACATGGCCCGCGACGCCGCCAAGTACTACTCCACGATCAAGCGCGAGGACATGCGCTTCATCCTGGTCGACGCGGCCGACAAGATCCTTCCCGAGGTCGGGCCCAAGCTCGGCACCTGGGGCAAGGAGCACCTCGAGTCCCGCGGCATCGAGATCTACCTCAACACCTCCATGGACTCCTGCGTGGACGGCCACGTGGTGCTGAAGAACGGCCTCGAGGTCGACTCCAACACCATCGTCTGGACCGCCGGCGTCAAGCCCAACCCGGTCCTGGCCCGCTACGGCCTGCCGCTGGGCCCCCGCGGCCACGTGGACGCCCAGCCGACCCTCCAGGTCACGGGCACGGACTACATCTGGACCGCCGGCGACAACGCCCAGGTTCCGGACGTCGCGTCCCGCAAGGCCGGCGTCGAGAACGCCTGGTGCCCGCCGAACGCCCAGCACGCGCTGCGCCAGGCCAAGGTCCTCGGCGACAACGTCATCTCGGGCATGCGGGGCTTCCCGCAGGCCGAGTACTCGCACTCCAACAAGGGTGCGGTGGCGGGCCTCGGCCTCCACAAGGGCGTCGCGATGATCGTCATGGGCAAGACGAAGATCAAGCTCAAGGGCCGGCTCGCCTGGTACATGCACCGTGGCTACCACGGCATGGCCATGCCGACCTGGAACCGCAAGATCCGCGTCTTCGCCGACTGGACCCTCGCGATGTTCCTCAAGCGCGAGGTCGTCTCCCTCGGTGCGCTGGAGACCCCGCGCGAGGAGTTCTACGAGGCTGCCAAGCCGGCGCCGGCCCCGGCCGCCGCCGCTGCCCCGGCCGAGAAGGCCAAGGCCTCCTGACCCTGCGTAGGGAGCCCGGCCGCTGAGCCGGCCGAATGTACGACCCCGAAGGGGCCGCCCGCCATCCGTGGTGCGGGCGGCCCCTTCGGCGTACCCGGGGCCGCGGATGGGTAGAGGGATGGGTCGGAACTTTGTGGAGGTGCGCCATGACCGACGCCGCTCCGCGGCTGGCCGCTCTTGCCGAGACCCTGCTGGGCGGCCCCCTGCCCGTGCGCATCCGCGCGTGGGACGGAACCGAGGCCGGGCCGCCCGACGGCCCCGTACTCGTCGTCCGGGGCCGCCGTGCCCTGCGCCGGATCCTGTGGAAGCCCGGAGAGCTGGGCCTGGCCCGGGCCTGGGTCGCCGGTGACCTGACCGTCGAGGGCGACCTGTTCGAGCTGCTGGACCGGGTGGCGGGCCTGCTCTGGCAACGGGACCGGGCGCCCGCACCGGCCCCGCCCACCTCCCTCGTGGGCGCGCTGCGCCCGCGCCTGCCCCGGCGGGTCTCCGCCGCCGCGGACACCGCCGCGGCCGCCGCCGCACTGCTGGGCGACGCGGACGCGCGGGAGGCCGTACGGGACCTCGTCGCCCTGGCCAGGCCGTGGCCTGCGCCCGCGCCGCCCGCGGAGGAGGCGGCCCGGCGCGGCGGCCCCCGGCACACCAAGGGCCGCGACCGGCAGGCCATCAGTCACCACTACGACGTCGGCAACGACTTCTACGAGCGGGTCCTCGGCCCCTCCATGGTGTACTCCTGCGCCTACTGGACCCCCGGCTCCACCCTGGAGCGGGCCCAGCACGACAAGCTCGACCTGGTCTGCCGCAAACTCGCCCTGAAGCCCGGCGACCGGCTCCTCGACGTCGGCTGCGGCTGGGGCTCCATGGCCCTGCACGCGGCCCGCGAGTACGGCGCCCGCGTCACCGGGGTCACGCTCTCGCGCGAACAGGCCGTGTACGCCCGCAAGAGGGTCGCGGACGAGGGCCTGGCCGATCTGGTCGAGATCCGCATCCAGGACTACCGGGACGTCAAGGACGGGCCCTACGACGCCATTTCCTCCATCGGGATGGCCGAACACGTCGGTGCCGACCGCTACCGCGACTACGCGCGCACCCTGCACGCCCTGCTGCGCCCCGGCGGCCTGCTGCTCAACCACCAGATCGCCCGCCCGCCGGAGACCGACGAAGCGGCCTACCGGGTGGACGAGTTCATCGACGCGTACGTCTTCCCCGACGGGGAGCTGTCCCCGGTCGGCGCCACGGTCGGCGAGCTGGAACGGGCCGGCTTCGAGGTCCGCGACGTGGAGGCGCTGCGCGAGCACTACGCCCTGACCCTGCGGGCCTGGGTGGCACGGCTGGAGGAGCACTGGGACGAGGCCGTGGCCCTCACCTCGGCCGGCCGGGCCCGGGTCTGGCAGCTCTACATGGCCGCCTCCGCGCTCGGCTTCGAGCGGGGCCGCCTGGGGGTCAACCAGGTGCTCGCCGTGCGCTCCGCGGCACGCGGGGACTCGGGGCTGCCGCTGCGGCTGCGGACCTGGGGCGGGCAGCCGGCGTAATCGTTCCTGCGCTGCGTTGCGCCGCCGACGGGAAGGGCCCCGGGGCATGTCGCCCCGGGGCCCTTCCGTGTCCGCGTCCTGCTGTCCTCGCCGCGTGCGGCGCTACTCGGTCTTGATGGCGGTCAGCATGTTCAGGCGGGCGGCGCTGCGGGCCGGCCACATGGCGGCCAGGACGCCGACCACGGCGGCCAGCAGGAGGAAGATCCCGATCCGGTCCCACGGGAGGATCAGCTCGTAGCCGGGCATGGCCTTCGCCAGCGTGGAGCCGACGGCCCAGGCGAGGAAGATGCCGATGACGACGCCGAGGACGGCTCCGAAGAGCGAGATCACCACGGCTTCGAGGCGGATCATGTTCTTGACCCGGCTGCGGTCGAGGCCGATGGCCCGCAGCATGCCGATCTCCTGGGTCCGCTCGAAGACGGACATGGCCAGGGTGTTGACCACGCCGAGCACCGAGATGACCAGGGCCATGCCGAGCAGGCCGTACATGATGTTCAGCATCGTGTTGATCATGCCGCCCATCTCGTTGCGCATGTCCTGCTGGGTGGCGACGGTGATGGCCGGGTTCTTGCCGAGCGCGTCGACGACCTTCTGCTGGGCGGCCTTGGAGGCCCCGCCGTCGACGTTGACGTACACCTCGGGGATGTACATGTCCTCGCTGTGCTCGCTGAGGATCTTGTTGTCGATGATGTACGGGGAGAGCAGGCCCTCCATGTCCTTGTAGATCGCGCCGATTTTCACCGACGCTTCCTTGCCGTCGTCGTACTTCAGCTTGAGCGCGGTGCCGACGGTGAACTTCTGCTTCGTGGCCGTCTTCTCGGCGACCGCGACGTCGCCCTGGGCGAGGCTGTCGAGCGAGCCGCTGAGCACCTCGATGTTGAGGAGCTGGCCGATGGTGGCCGGGTTGACGCCGGAGGCGGCCCGGAAGTCGCCGTCGACCAGGAAGTAGCCGGCCGACTGCGGGGAGACCGCCTTGATGCCGGGGGCCTTGGCCAGGGTCTCGGCCACGGACTTGTCGAGGCTGCCCGCGTCGGAGGACATGGAGACCCGGTAGTCGGCCTTGAGCTTCTCGGTGCTCATGCGGTCGACGACCTTGCCGACCGTGATGCCGAGGACGGACAGCGTGGTGACCAGGGTCAGGCCGATCGCGAGGGAGGCGGCCGTGACGGCGGTGCGGCGCGGGTTGCGGACCGCGTTCTGGGCGGCCAGCTTGCCGGGGACGCCGAACACCTTCTGCAGCAGCGGGCGGACGGCGCCGATGACCGGCTTGGAGAGCAGCGGCAGCAGCACGATCATGCCGATCAGCATGAAGAAGGCGCCGCCGCCCATGGTCATGCGGCCGGTGTTGCCGCCCGTGGACACGCCCAGGAAGACCAGGCCGATGCCGCCGAGGCTGATGATCGAGCCGAGGATGTTGCGTACGAGCAGGGACTTCGAGGTGGCCGGCAGGTGGGCGCTGCCCATGGCGGCGACCGGGGCGATCCGGCCGGTGCGCCAGGCCGGCAGCACGGCGGCGACGGTGGTGACGACGACACCGATGACGAGGGCGGCGGTGATGGTGCCCGGGGCGATCACGGGGGCGCCGCCCGGCAGCTTCGCGCCGAGGGAGCCGATGACGGAGCGGATCCCGAGGGCCAGGCCGATGCCGCTGACCAGGCCGACGACGGCCGACAGGACGCCGACGACGAGGGCCTCGGCGAGCACGGAGCGCATGACCTGGCCGCGGTTGGCGCCGACGGCGCGCAGCAGGGCCAGCTCCTTGGTGCGCTGGGTGACCAGCATGGTGAAGGTGTTGTAGATCAGGAAGATGCCGACGAAGAGCGAGATGCCGGCGAAGACGAGCAGCATCGTGCTGAGGTTGCTGAGGCCCTTCTCGATCTGCTTGGCCTGCTCGGCGGCGAGCGCCGTGCCGGTCTGCGCCTTGGCGTTCTTGTCGAGCAGCGGCTTGATGTCGGCGAGCAGCTTGTCGGCGGAGGTGCCGTTCTTCGCGGCGACCGACAGCTCCTGGAAGTAGCCGGGCTTGAGGTAGAGCTCCTGGGCGACCTTGGTCTCGAAGAGGACCAGGCTGCCGCCGGCCTGGACGGCGCCGTCCTCGGTGGTGAAGACGCCGGCGAGGGAGTACTCCTTGACCGGGCCGTTGGTGGCGACGCGGACCTTGTCACCGACCTTGTAGTTGCCCTTGTCGGCGGTGGCCCTGTCGAGGGCGACCTCGTCGGCCTTGGCCGGGCCGGCGCCCTGGGCGAAGGCGTAGCGCGGGTCCTTGCCGTCCTTGACCGGCGTGAAGTTGGCGCCCTGGTTGGACCAGCCGGAGCCGATCAGCTTGCCGTTCTCGTCGCCGACGCCGGCGAAGCCCGAGACGCGGCCGGAGACGGTGTCGACGCCCGGGAGCGCCTTGATCTTGTCGAGGGTCTGCTGGCCGAGGCCGGGCTCGCCCTCCTTCTCGCCCTGCTCGTTGCGGCCCTGGCCGTACGAGGTGACCGAGACGGCGACGCCCTCGTAGCTCTTGGCGGACTGGCCGGAGAGGGACTTCTTGAGGGTGTCGGTGAAGACGAGGGTGCCGGATACGAAGGCGACGCCGAGGGTGACGGCGAGCACCGTCATCAGCAGCCGGGCCTTGTGCGCGAGGACGTTGCGCAGGGCGGTACGGAACATGGGGGATCTCAGTCCTGGGGCTGGAAGTCTGGAGGAAGGGCCGGGGCGGGACCCGGGATCAGCTGGTGCGGCCCTTGGCGTCGAAGGCCTTCATACGGTCCAGCACGCCGTCGGCGGTGGGGCTGAGCATCTCGTCGACGATCCGGCCGTCGGCGAGGAAGATGACGCGGTCCGCGTAGGAGGCGGCCACGGGGTCGTGGGTGACCATCACGACGGTCTGGCCGAGCTCGCGGACGGAGTTGCGCAGGAAGCCGAGGACCTCGGCGCCGGAGCGGGAGTCCAGGTTTCCGGTCGGCTCGTCACCGAAGATGATCTCGGGGCGGGAGGCCAGGGCGCGGGCCACGGCCACGCGCTGCTGCTGGCCGCCGGAGAGCTGGGTGGGCCGGTGGCCCAGGCGGCCGGAGAGGCCGACCATGTCCACCACGGTGTCCAGCCACTGCTTGTCGGGCTTGCGGCCGGCGATGTCCATGGGGAGCGTGATGTTCTCCAGGGCCGTCAGCGTAGGCAGCAGGTTGAACGCCTGGAAGATGAAGCCGATCTTGTCCCGGCGCAGCTGCGTGAGCTGCTTGTCCTTGAGGGAGCCCAGCTCGGTCTCGCCGATGCGGACGGAGCCCGCGGAGAAGGTGTCCAGGCCGGCGACGCAGTGCATCAGGGTGGACTTGCCGGAGCCCGAGGGGCCCATGATCGCGGTGAACTGTCCCTGGCCGAAGTCCACGGAGACGTTGTCCAGGGCGACCACCTGGGTCTCGCCCTGGCCGTACACCTTGGAGAGGCCGGTGGCGCGGGCGGCCACAGCCTGGGCGGTGTGCGGGGCGTAGTTCATGGTGGTCACAGGACGGCTCCTCGGTCTGTTGTGCGGGACTCCTCCATCTTCACCGCGCCCTTACCTGCCGCGGATCAGCCGCCGTGCCTGTTCCCGGGCCCACTCGAGAGTGACGGCGGGCGGGCGCGCCTCCTCCTCTGGTATGACAGGAGGCCTGATCGGCGGGCTGTCACCCGGGGTGGCGCGGAGGGTGGCGCGCGGGGTGGCGCGGGCCATCGAAATCCCGTCATTCCCGTACAGGTGGTGATCGACGTCCAGAACGGGCCGACCGTGCATTCTGGGGCCTGACGGACCCTCAAGCGCCAATAAAATCAGACAACATCGGATAGGCGGCCGGTCGGCGGCGAGTGTGTTCCGGATAGGCTCGGCACAGCGTTCAAGGCTTTTTCCACGGGGGCCGCCACGCCCTGCCCGGATGGTGGAATGCAGACACGGCGAGCTTAAACCTCGCTGGCCTTCGGGCCGTGCCGGTTCAAGTCCGGCTCCGGGCACTCCGCAGCTCTGGCGAGGTCCTCCTCGTGGTTGCGGCGGGGCTCCCTCGTTTATCCCCTGCGCTTCGCCATGCCTTCTCCTAAGATCCTCCTCCAGCAGTAGGGTGCTTTCTTTGCGAGCGCATTACTCTTGTTGCAAGGCCGCGCTCGGTGGCCACGGAGGAGTGAGATGAGGAGCAGTAACCCGGTCTTCTCGCGACGGGGGTTCAGCCGCGACAACGGTGGCTACGCGGGCTTTGACGCGCAGCACCAGCAGGCCGGGACCAACCCGTACGCGACGAACCCTTACGCGACCGACCCGGCCACGGGTATGCCGCAGGCGCCGGCGCGCACCAACGCGATGACCATGGACGACGTCGTGAGCCGTACGGCCATGACGCTCGGCGTGCTCATCGTGACGGCGACCCTCTCCTGGGTGCTGCTGCCGGTCGACCCGGCCAACCTCGGCATGTCGTACGCCATCGGCATCGGCGCCGCCCTGGTCGCGTTCGTCTTCGCGATGATCCAGTCCTTCAAGAGCAAGCCCGTCCCGGGCCTGATCCTGGCCTACTCGGCGTTCGAGGGCGTGTTCCTCGGCGTCATCAGCGCGGCCGTCAGCACCTACCTCGGCCCCGGCGTGGTCATGCAGGCCGTGATGGGCACGATGTGCGTCTTCGCCGCCGTGCTCTTCGCGTACAAGATGCGCTGGATCCGCGTCACCCGCCGCTTCTACGGCTTCGTGATGGCGGCGACGCTGGGCTTCATCCTGCTGATGCTCGTGAACACGCTGTTCGCGGTCTTCGGCGGCGGCGACGGCCTCGGCTTCCGCAGCGGCGGCCTCGGCCTGCTGTTCGGCGCCATCGGTGTCATCCTCGGCGCCTGCTTCCTCGCCCTGGACTTCAAGCAGGTCGAGGACGGCATCACCTACGGCGCCCCCCGCGAGGAGTCCTGGCTGGCGGCCTTCGCCCTCACCATGACCCTGGTATGGATCTACGTCGAGATGCTGCGCATCTTCTCGATCCTCTCGGGCGACGACTAGCAGCACCTGTGGGCCGCCCGGCCCGCACGGTGCGGCACGCACAGCACGGGGAAGGCCCCGCGAGCGACAGCTCGCGGGGCCTTCCCGCGTGTGGAGGGACTGGGGGGTCGGGGGAGGGGGTCAGCCGAACCGGCGTGCGGCTCTGCGCAGGTCGTACTCGTGGATGATCGCCTTCGCCTGGCCGTACGACAGCTCGTGCGCGCCGCGCAGCCAGCTGACCTTCTCCTCGAACCGGACGAGGGAGGGGCCTTCGTCGACGGTGCGGAGCCAGTCGGAAACCTCACGACCGGTGGTCTGGGGGATTCTGTCGATCATGTTGCGGTGGGTCTGCTCGGAGAACTCTACGGACATGGGCGCCTCCGGAGGTATTGCCGTGCTGTCCTCTTCACGCCACCGTGCCGGAGAGTTCGCCCGTTGGCAATGGTGCCCGGGCGGCGCGTAAGGTCGGCCGGGTGCTGGATACTTCGCCCCTGAGCGCCGCCGTGGAACGTTTCGCCGACCGGCTGCGGGCCGCACCGCAGAGCCGCCTCCAGCAGGGAGCGGCCGCCGTGGCGCTGGAGCTGGCCCGCGAGCTCTCGTCGCGGGCGCAGGGCCTGGAGGCGCCCGGGGAGGCGCCGCGGGAGATGCCGGACGCGGGCATCTTCGTCGTCGGGGACCAGGTGGCGGTGGCCGGACGGGACCTCGCCGAGGCCCTGCGCGGTGGATCGGGCGCCCGGGGAAGCGCGAAGGCCCCGTCCGAGATCCTGGACGAGGCCGTATCGCTGGTGGAGCAGGCGGAGATCAGAGCGACGCGATGACGCGGTCCGCGAGGATGTAGACGTTGCTGTCGGGGTCCTCGACGTCACCGCAGGAGAAGGTCAGGGCGTAGGCGCCGGAGATCCCCGAGCCGCCGAGCAGGACTGGGGCGGTGCCCGAGCGCAGGGCCTCGGCGAGGCGCTCCGCGGTCTCGCGGTGCCCCGGGGTCATGCAGAGCGTCGTGCCGTCGGTGAAGACGTACACGTCGAGCGTGCCCAGCGGGCCGGGACGGACGTCCGCGAGGGCCGTACGGGCCTCGGCGAGCTCCTCCAGGCGGTTCACGGTGCGCTCGTGGTCGGCACCGGGGTGCGAGGCCTGGACCGGTACGAAGTCGGGGTGCGAGGGGTGACGCCGGCGGGCGGCGGCCAGCTCGGGCGAGTCCTCCGGGTACCCGGGGAGCTCGTCCAGCACCTCCTCGCCCATGACCGGCTCCAGGCCCACCAGGTCGGCCTGCCGGGGCAGGAAGACCGGGCTGTCCTCGCCGAGCCCGGGCAGGCCGCCCAGCAGCGAAGGGGCGTCTGCGGCGTCGCGGGCCTCCTGCGCGGCCCAGAAGGCGCGCGCCTCGGCGAGCTCCCGCTCGCGCTCCTCGGCCAGGGCCTCGGCCACGGCGGCTCGTATCTCCGCGGCGGGGGACTCGGCGGCGTGGCGGGCGTGCGGGACGGTCGTGCCACGGGCGTGGACCGGCACCGCCAGCTCACTGCGCAGGGCGGCGACCTGCTTGCGCAGACCGTGGACGGCGTGCAGAGCAGCAGCGCCCACGGCCGTGGCAGCGGCCGTGGTCAGCAGCAGGGCAAGAGACATGGCGCTCACTGACTAACTCCTGAGGTGATTCGATCCCCCGACTTCCTACATCAGAGTGTCCCGGCCTGGGAATGGCGTGCAGTGCATTACGTCACGAAATGGACAGGGCTTTCGTCACACCTTGCACCTCTGCGCAGGTTCTGACCTGCATAAACACCGATCCCCCAGGACATAGGTCACATCCTGGGGGAGATTCGGTCACAGGTCGGCCGCGACGGGATTAGAACCGGCGTCAGTACGGGCCAAGGGTCCGTGCGGCGCCTGGCCCCGCCCATGATCCAGTGATCGGAGCCCTACTTTCGGCTACGTACGAGAGGGGTTCCGGCGCCATCGAGCCGGCTCAGCTCAGCCGCTCTGCTTCTTGGTCGCGCTGGGCTTCGCCACCGCTGCGGGCAGGTGCCGGCCCTCGTTCCTCGGGCCGACCCCTACCCTCCGCTACGGCTCAGCTCAGCCGCTCTGCTTCTTGGTCGCGCTGGGCTTCGCCACCGCTGCGGGCAGGTGCCGGCCCTCGTTCCTCGGGCCGACCCCTACCCTCCGCTACGGCTCAGCTCAGCCGCTCGATGACCATCGCCATGCCCTGGCCGCCGCCCACGCACATCGTCTCCAGGCCGAACTGCTTGTCGTGGAACTGCAGGCTGTTGATCAGCGTGCCGGTCAGGCGGGCGCCGGTCATCCCGAAGGGGTGACCCACGGCGATGGCCCCGCCGTTGACGTTCAGCTTCTCAAGGGGGATCTCCAGGTCCCGGTACGACGGGATGACCTGGGCCGCGAAGGCCTCGTTGATCTCGAAGAGGTCGATGTCGCCGACCGTCAGGCCGGCCCGCTTCAGGGCCTGCTTCGACGCCTCGACCGGGCCCAGGCCCATGATCTCGGGGGAGAGGCCGGTGACACCGGTGGAGACGATCCGGGCCAGCGGGGTCAGACCCAGCTCGCGGGCCTTGGTGTCGCTCATGATGACCAGCGCGGCGGCGCCGTCGTTCAGCGGACAGCAGTTGCCGGCCGTCACCAGGCCGTCGGGGCGGAAGACGGGCTTGAGGCCCTGCACGCCCTCCAGGGTCACGCCGGCGCGCGGGCCGTCGTCGGTGGAGACGACCGTGCCGTCCGGGGTGGTGATCGGGGTGATCTCGCGGGCCCAGAAGCCGTTCTTGATGGCCTGCTCGGCCAGGTTCTGGGAGCGGACGCCGAACTCGTCCATGTCCTGGCGGGTCACCCCCTTGAGGCGGGCCAGGTTCTCCGCGGTCTGGCCCATCGAGATGTACGCGTCGGGGACGAGACCGTCCTCGCGCGGGTCGCGCCAGGACGAGCCCTCGCTCTCGGCGACGGCGGCCGTACGGGCCTCCGCGTCGCCGAAGAGCGGGTTGTGGGTGTCCGGCCAGGAGTCCGAGTTGCCCTTCGCGAAGCGCGACACCGTCTCCACGCCCGCGGAGATGAACACGTCGCCCTCGCCCGCCTTGATGGCGTGCAGGGCCATGCGCGAGGTCTGCAGCGAGGAGGAGCAGTAGCGGGTGATGGTCGTGCCCGGGAGGAAGTCCATGCCCATCTGCACGGCCACGATGCGGGCCAGGTTGTTGCCCTGCTCGCCGCCCGGCAGGCCGCAGCCCAGCATCAGGTCGTCGATCTCGCGCGGGTCCAGCTCGGGGACCTTGGCGAGGGCGGTCTGGATGATCGTCGCGGTCAGGTCGTCCGGGCGGACGTCCTTGAGGGATCCCTTGAAGGCGCGCCCGATGGGAGAGCGGGCGGTGGAAACGATGACGGCTTCGGGCATCGGGACTCCAAGGGGTGCGTCGTTGCGGGACCGGATGCGAAGTTACCGCCCCGTACGGTCGAGGTCACCGGCCTGGGGGTGTGATGCCGGTCGCTCCCACCGGCCCGGCCGGCCGGGGGCCACACCCCAAGGGTGCGCCTCCCCGGCCGTGGACCGCAGGACCCGTGCGGCTACGGGGCGAGCTCCGCCGTGTCCGGGGCCGCGGGGGCCGGGTCCTCGCCCGGCACCCGCCGCCGCCGGCGGTGCTTGAGCAGGACCCAGGGGCCGCGGGCCGCCGTGACCTCCGTACCCGCCTGGCCCGCCGCGGCCGACGCGGCCTTGGCCACCGGCAGCATGTCCTCGTCCCGCGACACGTCCAGGCGGTCCGACTCCGGCCACAGGCCCAGCGCGGCGCACAGCGTCGGCAGCACGGCCATGGCGGCCGTCGCGTACCCCTCCGCCGACGGGTGGTAGGAGTCCGGGCCGAACATCTCGCGCGGGTTCGCGGCGAACTCGGGGCCCAGCAGGTCCCCCATCGAGACCGTACGGGCGCCCAGTGCGACCACCCCTATGGTCTGCGCGGCGGCCAGCTGCCGTGACACGCGGCGCGCGAGCCAGCGCAGCGGCTGGTACACCGGCTCGATCGTGCCCAGGTCCGGGCAGGTGCCCACGACGACCTCGGCACCCGCCAGGCGCAGTCGGCGCACCGCCGACGTCAGCAGCCGCACCGACTGGGTCGGCGGCATCCGGCGCGTCACGTCGTTCGCGCCGATCATGATCACGCAGACGTCGGGCGGCGGCGCGTCCCGGTCCAGCAGCAGCCCCACCTGGCGGTCCAGATCGTCCGACATGGCACCCGACAGAGCCACGTTGCGCAGCTCCACCGGCCGCTCCGCGACCGCCGCGAGCCCCGAGGCCAGCAGCGCCGCGGGAGTCTGCCGGGCCCGGCGCACCCCGAGCCCGGCGGCCGTGGAATCGCCCAGCATGCCCAGCCGCAGCGGGCCCGGGCTCTGTTCCACGCCGCCGAACTCGCTCCCGTACAGCCCGTCCGCGCGCGGCGGCTCGCCCAGCCCGGTGCCCACCGTGCGCTTGGCGAACTGCACCTCCGCCAGTACCAGCCCGACCGCGGCGGCCCCGACGAGTCCGAGGCCGCCTCCGCCGTACGCTGCCCCCGCCGCGATCCGGCGGGCTGTTCTCGCCCTGGACATCCTTCAGGCCACCTCCTCGCGTCTCATTGACCCCTACCTGCCCCGTACGAGCGGTCGGTCAATCCCTTTCCGCATACCCTGGCCGGACCTCCCGGAGAACCCGTGGAGTCCCCTCCTTGGAGAACATGGTGCAATTCCACGACTCGATGATCAGCCTCGTCGGCAACACCCCGCTGGTGAAGCTCAACCGTGTGACCGAAGGCCTGCAGGCCACCGTCCTTGCGAAGGTCGAGTACTTCAATCCCGGTGGATCCGTGAAGGACCGGATCGCCGTACGGATGATCGAGGCCGCCGAGCAGAGCGGAGCCCTCAAGCCCGGTGGCACCATCGTGGAGCCGACCAGCGGCAACACGGGTGTAGGACTCGCCATCGTGGCCCAGCAGAAGGGCTACAAGTGCATCTTCGTCTGCCCTGACAAGGTGTCCATGGACAAGATCAACGTCATGCGCGCGTACGGCGCCGAGGTCGTGGTCTGCCCGACCGCCGTCGACCCCGAGCACCCGGACTCGTACTACAACGTGTCCGACCGCCTCGCACGCGAGCCCGGCGCCTGGAAGCCCGACCAGTACAGCAACCCGAACAACCCCCGTTCGCACTACGAGACCACCGGTCCCGAGCTGTGGGAGCAGACGGACGGGAAGATCACCCACTTCGTCGCCGGCGTCGGCACGGGCGGCACGATCTCGGGTACGGGCAACTACCTCAAGGAGGTGTCCGGTGGGAAGGTCAAGGTCATCGGCGCCGACCCCGAGGGCTCGGTCTACTCCGGCGGCTCCGGCCGCCCGTACCTCGTCGAGGGTGTCGGCGAGGACTTCTGGCCGACCGCCTACGACCCGAACGTGACGGACGAGATCATCGCGGTGTCCGACAAGGACTCCTTCCAGATGACCCGCCGCCTCGCCAAGGAGGAGGGCCTGCTCGTCGGCGGCTCCTGCGGCATGGCCGTCGTGGCCGCGCTCAAGGCCGCCGAGGGCCTCGGCCCGGACGACGTGGTCGTCGTCCTGCTGCCGGACAGCGGCCGCGGCTACCTCAGCAAGATCTTCAGCGACGAGTGGATGGCCGGACACGGCTTCCTGGAGGAGGCCGGACCGGCCGCCCGCATCGGCGACGTGCTGAACGACAAGGAGGGCGGCATCCCCTCCCTCGTCCACATGCACCCCGAGGAGACCGTCGGCGAGGCCATCGAGGTCCTGCGCGAGTACGGCGTCTCCCAGATGCCGATCGTCAAGCCGGGCGCCGGCCACCCCGACGTGATGGCCGCCGAGGTCATCGGCTCCGTGGTCGAGAAGGAGCTGCTCGCGGCGCTGTTCGCACAGCGCGCCTCGCTCACCGACCCGCTGGAGAAGCACATGAGCTCCCCGCTGCCGCAGGTCGGCTCCGGCGAGCCGGTGTCCGAACTGATGACGGTGCTCGGCGAGGCCGACGCGGCGATCGTGCTGGTCGAGGGCAAGCCCACCGGTGTGGTGAGCCGCCAGGACCTCCTCGCCTTCCTGGCGAAGACCGCGAAGTAGCCCGCTGCCCGCCCGGGGACGGGGCGCGCGGGCCCACGGCCCGGCGCCCGCCCCGGGCACCCGCGTTTTCCGGCCGTAGCGCAAACGGTACGGGCCGGACACGTGACAGCAGCACGGCCTTAACACGGCTCCGGCACAGTGGTGGTTGTCGGCAAGGAGCCCGGGAAACCGGACCGGGCCGGCACCACCGACGGTGTTCGCACACCTCCGGAGCGGCTCCCGGACCGGCGAACGCCATGGACGCGGACGGCCCTGACCCGGCCGTGTCCTGTGCGGGGACCGCCGTCGTCCCGCCCCTCGCCCGCGAGGGTGCGGCGGTCCCCGCGCATACGGTCTTCGGGTGCGACGGTCAGTCGAGGGAATCCGGCCGAGCGCGCCGCAGACGGGCGGCGTGGATGAAGTTCACCCCCACGATGCCCGCCCAGGCCACCACGAGCCCCTTGAAGCCCGTCTGCACGGCCGCGATGGCCGACAGCGGGACCGCCAGGACCAGCGTGATGATCGCGAAGCCGAAGCGCTCGCCGAAGTTCCCGTCCGCCGGGCCGGCGTACGGGCCCTCCCCGCGGGCCGCGGCCAGGCGTTCCTCGGCGAGCCGGCGCCGGACCTGGGTGTCGACCTTCTCGACGAACGAGTCCACCAGCGCGGCCTCGTACTCCGGACCCAGATCCCGCCGGGCCTTCAGCGTCGCGTCGAGTTCCTTCTTCAGCTCTTGGGCGTGGGCGTCCATGCCCCCACCGTAGGAAGCGCCGCAGGCCCCGGCACTGGGGCTAGCCCCCGTATCCGCATCGCGGGCACCGGCTTGCCCCGCTGCATAACCGCATGCAGAGTGCTCCGTGACTGAATAAATCACCGGGACGGAGGGGGACGGCATGAGCGACAGCCCGGCGGCGCGGCTCCAGGCGCTGTTCGAGGGGCACCGGCTGACGCCGACCCAGCGGCGGATCGCGCACTGCATGGTGCGCGGGGCGGCGGAGGTGCCGTTCCTGTCGAGCGTCGAGCTCGCCGAGCTGGCCGGGGTGAGCCAGCCGTCGGTGACCCGGTTCGCCGTGGCACTCGGCTTCGACGGCTATCCCGCGCTGCGCAAGCACCTGCGCGAGGTGGCTCCGGCCGAGCGGGCCGCCGCGGTCGGGGAGGACTCGTACAACGAGTACCAGCAGGCCGTCCTGGGCGAGATCGAGAACCTGCGGCAGCTCGCCGAGATGCTCGCCGACCCCGCGCCGGTCGAGGAGGCGGGGCGGCTGCTCGCCGCCTCGACCCCGCTGCCGGTGCTCGGGCTGCGGGCGGCGTCCTCGCAGGCGCGCGGTTTCGCGTACTTCGCGGCCAAGGTGCATCCGGACGTACGGCTGCTCGACGAGGGCGGCTCGATGATGGAGGACCGCATCGACGCGGCCCGCTACGAGGGCGCCACGGCGCTGCTGTGCTTCGCGCTGCCCCGGCACCCGCGGGAGGTCGTGGACACGCTGGACCGTGCGCGGAAGGCCGGCCTGACCGTGGTGACGGTCGCGGACTCGGCCTTCGCCCCGGTGGCCCGCCACTCCGACCTGCTGATCCCCGCCCCGGTCGGCACCGGCCTGGCCTTCGACACGGCGTGCGCGCCGATGCTGCTGGGCCGGGTGCTGCTGGAGGCGATGGCGGACGCTCTGCCGGACGCGCAGGCCCGCCTGGAGGCCTTCGACACCCGGGCGGCGGCCCGCGGGCTGTTCGTGGATTGAGCCTCAGCGGTAGTTGAGCTCCGCCAGCTCGGTGGCCAGGCGCGTGCGCAGCGCCGGGATGCGGGCGAGGGCGGGCAGCAGGGTGTTGCGCACGGCGCGCAGTGCCCTGTTCCGGGTGGTCGCGACCCGGGTCATCCGGTCGGTGAGGGCCACCACGCGCAGGGCGACGGGGCGGCGCGCGGCCTCGTAGCCGTCGAGGTCGCCGCCGGCCAGGGCGCGGCCCAGGGCGTAGCCGTCCTGGATGCCGGTGTTCATGCCCTGGCCGCCGGCCGGACTGTGCACGTGGGCGGCGTCCCCGGCGAGCAGCAGGCGGCCCGCGCGGTAGCGGTCGGCTACGCGGTGGTGGATCCGGAACCGGGAGGACCAGATCAGTTCGCGGACGGCTGCCTGGCCGGGGACGCGTTCGTCCAGCAGGCGCCGGACGAACGCGAGGTCCGGTTCGGCGGGGGCCTCGGCGACGGTGGCGACGATCCGGTAGCGCCTGGAGGCGCCGGCGGTGCCCCCGGGCAGCGGCGCGACCACCATGAGCCCGGCGGCGCCGAAGACGAGGGAGACCTCGCGCGGGCCCGGGGCCCAGTCCAGGCCCACGTCGGCCAGGACGAAGGACTCCTCGTAGGCGCTGCCCTCGAAGGCGATGCCGGCTGCCGTGCGGACCGTGCTGTGCATCCCGTCGGCGCCCACGACGTGCGCGGCGCGCAGTGTCTCGCCGGTGGCGGTGGTGAGGGTGGCCCCGTCCGCGTCCTGGGCGACGCCGGCCACCTCGTACGGGCGGTGGACGTCGCCGCCGAGCGCCCGAAGGCGGCGCAGCAGGACGGCTTCGGTCTCGTACTGGGGCACCATCAGCGCGTACGGGTGGGCTGTGGGCAGGCGGTCGAAGTCGACGGCCGCGAGCGGGCGGGCGCCGTCGCGGATCCGGAAGCGGGAGACGGGGACGCCGCGGCCGACGAGGTCCGCGGTCAGTGCGCCGCTCGGGTCGAGCGCGTCGAGGACCTCCAGGGTGCGGGCGTGCACGACGGCGGCGCGGGAAGTGTTGGCGCCCTCGGCCTGCCGGTCGAGGAGCACGAAGTCGATGCCGGCCCCCGCCAGGGTCACGGCGAGGGCGAGTCCGGTGGGGCCGGCGCCGACGATGGCGACCTCGGTGCGGGCGGGGAGCGGGAGTGCGGCGGTGCTGGTCATCGTGACCTCCTCCGGCGTGCCAACGATTGTTGGCCAACGGCTGTTGGCATCATGGTGCGCCTGCCGTGCATGTATGTCAACGCTTGTTGGCATACGCATGTTGGCCTACGGTTGTTGACATGACGGAGCGACGCTCATCCGACCGGACCAGGGCCGTGATCCTGCGCGCGGCGCGCGAGCGGTTCGCCGCCCAGGGGTACGAACGCACGACCATCCGGGCGGTGGCCGCGGATGCGGAGATCGACCCGTCGATGGTCATGCGGTACTTCGGCAGCAAGGAGCAGCTCTTCGACGCCGCGCTGGCGGTGGACCTGCGCCTGCCCGACCTGGGTGCCATGCCGGCCGGGGAGCTTCCCGCCGCCCTCGTGCGCCACTTCGTCGAGCGGTGGGAGGGCGATCCGGCCGACGACGCCCTGCTGGTGCTGCTGCGCTCGGCCGTCACCAACGAGCAGGCCGCGGACCGGATGCGGGAGGTGTTCGCGGCGCAGGTCGCCCCGGCGCTGGCGGCGGCCCTCGGCCACGAGCGGGCGGCCCGCGCTGCCGGCCTCGTCTCCGCCCAGCTGCTGGGCCTGGCCCTGACCCGCTACCTGCTGCGGCTGCCCGCGGTCACCGCGCTGAGCCCGGACGACCTGGTCGCGGGCCTGGCCCCGGCGCTGGCGGCCACCCTGGCGGGCTGAGCCGGCTACAGCAACGCGTCGCCGAAGCCGCCGCCCGCCTCCGCCACGATGTCCGCGGGGGACTGCGCGGGCCGGGCGAGGCTGAAGCGGACGCTGCCCCGCGGGGTCACGGTGAAGCCGTGGACCGCCGGGCGCGGCAGGCTGTTGTAGCCGTAGTGGGCCGTGAAGAAGTACGCGCCGGTGTCCGGTACGCCGATGAGGTCGCCGGGGGCGAGCGGCGGCAGCTCCCGGGCCGTGGCGAGCAGGTCCCCCGCGAAGCAGGCCGGCCCCGCGACGTCCTGGGCCACCGGATCGCCGGCCTTCGGGACGCCTTTCGCGTCGTAGGGCAGGATCCGCACCGGCCAGGCCGCCGGCGCGTAGGCGGTGCGGGTCGCCAGCTGGACGCCGGCGTGCGTGAGCGCGATCGGCCGGGAGCCGCTGCTCTTGGTGTACTCGACCCGCGCCAGCACCAGGCCGTGCTTGGCCAGCAGGGACCGGCCGAACTCGGTGACCAGGCCGTAACTGCCGTCGAAGAGCGACGGGACCGCCTCGCGCAGGGCGGACACGTACCCGGCGTAGGTGGGGGTCGCCTCGTCGGAGGCGAAGTTGACCGGCAGCCCGCCGCCGATGTCGAGGGTGTCGATCCGGCGCCGCCCGGCCGCCGCGTTGATCTCCTCGGCCAGCGCGTGCAGTTCCCGTACGCCCTGCGCGATCAGCTCCAGGGGGACGCCCTGGGAGCCCGAGTGGATGTGCAGCCGGGTCAGCCACGGCCGGTCCAGGAAGGCCCGTACGAGCCACTCGCGCGCGCCCGGATCGCGCAGGGCGACGCCGAACTTCGAGGTGGACGTCGCCGTGGACAGCGCGTCGATGGCGCCCGCGCCGGTCTGCGGGTTGATCCGCACGCCGATCGGGGACGCGGTGGGCGCCGCGGCGACGAGCGCGTCGAGGCGTTCCAGCTCCTGGCGGTTGTCGGCGTTGACGGCGATGCCCGCCGCCAGCGCCTCGCGCAGTTCGGCGGTGGTCTTGGCGGGGGAGTCCAGGACGGTCCGGGTCGCGGGGACCCCGGCGGCCCGGGCCAGCGCCAGCTCGCCGGGGCTCGCCACCTCGCAGCCGAGCCCGGCGTCCGCGAGCAGCCGCAGCACCGGCACGAGCGGGGCGGCCTTCACGGCGAAGGCGTGCAGGACGGGCGTGCCGGGCGCCAGGGCGCCGGCGAAGGCGGCGGTCAGGGCCGCCGCGGAGGCCCGGATCCCGTCGGTGTCCAGCAGGCAGACCAGGGGCTCCGAGGAGTCGGTCCCGCCCACCAGCCCCTGCGCGACGGCTGCCCGTACGACCAGATCCCGGCGCTCGGCGGCGCCCTCGCCCTCCGTGGTTGCGGCCATACCCGCCATCCCATCATCCGACGGGGCCGACCGCAGCTGTTGACTGAATCTATTCAGAGGGCGAGTATGTGAATGGAATTAACAACATCGGAGGAGGCACCCGCCATGTCAGGACCCCGCCCCGTACGCGCCGCGCGCGGCACCGAGCTCAGCACCCTGGGATGGCAGCAGGAGGCCGCGCTGCGGATGCTCCAGAACAACCTCGACCCCGAGGTCGCCGAGCACCCGGACAAGCTCGTCGTCTACGGCGGCACCGGCAAGGCCGCCCGCGACTGGCGCTCGTACGACGCGATGGTCCGCACCCTGCAGACCCTCAAGCAGGACGAGACGATGCTCGTCCAGTCCGGCCGCCCCGTCGGCGTGATGCAGACGCACGAGTGGGCGCCGCGCGTGCTGCTCGCCAACTCCAACCTGGTCGGCGACTGGGCCAACTGGGAGGAGTTCCGCCGCCTGGAGCACCTGGGCCTGACCATGTACGGCCAGATGACCGCCGGCTCGTGGATCTACATCGGCACGCAGGGCATCCTCCAGGGCACCTACGAGACCTTCGCCGCCGTCGCTGCGAAGAAGTTCGGCGGCACCCTCGCCGGCACCATCACCCTCACCGCCGGCCTCGGCGGCATGGGCGGCGCCCAGCCGCTGGCCGTCACGATGAACGACGGCGTCGCGATCTGCATCGACGTCGACCCGCGCGCCATCGACCGCCGCATCGAGCACCGCTACCTGGACGTCAGGGCCGACAACCTGCGCCACGCCCTGCAGCTGGCCGTCGAGGCCCGCGACGCCCGCAAGCCGCTCTCCATCGGCCTCCTCGGCAACGCCGCCGAGCTGCTCCCGCAGATGCTCGCCGAGGGCGCACCGATCGACATCGTGACGGACCAGACCTCCGCCCACGACCCGCTCGCGTACCTGCCCGTCGGCGTCGACTTCGACGACATGGCCTCCTACGCGGCCAAGGACCCGGCCGGCTTCACCACCCGCGCCCGCGAGTCCATGGCCAAGCACGTCGAGGCCATGGTCGGCTTCATGGACGCCGGCGCCGAGGTCTTCGACTACGGCAACTCCATCCGCGGCGAGGCCCAGCTGGCCGGCTACGACCGCGCCTTCGCCTTCCCCGGCTTCGTCCCGGCCTACATCCGCCCGCTGTTCTGTGAGGGCAAGGGCCCCTTCCGCTGGGCCGCCCTGTCCGGCGAGGCCTCCGACATCCACAAGACCGACAAGGCGATGCTCGAACTCTTCCCGGAGAACGAGTCCCTGCACCGCTGGATCAAGATGGCCGGCGAGCGCGTCCACTTCCAGGGCCTGCCCGCGCGCATCTGCTGGCTCGGCTACGGCGAGCGCGACAAGGCCGGCGAGCGCTTCAACGACATGGTGGCCGACGGCACCCTCGCCGCGCCCCTGGCGATCGGCCGCGACCACCTCGACTGCGGCTCGGTGGCCTCCCCGTACCGCGAGACCGAGGCCATGCTCGACGGCTCCGACGCGATCGCCGACTGGCCGCTGCTCAACGCCATGGTCAACGTGGCCTCCGGCGCCTCCTGGGTCTCCATCCACCACGGCGGCGGCGTCGGCATGGGCCGCTCCATCCACGCGGGCCAGGTCACCGTCGCCGACGGCACCCCGCTGGCCGGCGAGAAGATCCGCCGCGTGCTCACCAACGACCCGGGCATGGGCGTCATCCGCCACGTCGACGCCGGCTACGACATCGCCGAGTCGGTCGCCGACGAGCGCGGCGTCCGCGTCCCCATGCGTGAGGGCGACGACGCGTGACCTTCCACGAGATGTGGGCGGAGCTCGCGCCCATCGGCCGCGACGCCGGCACCGGCGGCTACCGCCGGTACGCCTGGAGCGGGGCCGACGCCGACTGCCGGACCTGGTTCCAGGAGCAGGCCGAGGCGCGCGGGCTCACGTACGAGACCGACCGCAACGGCAACCAGTGGGCCTGGCTGGGCGACCCCCTCGCCGGGGACGCCGTGGTCACCGGCTCGCACCTGGACTCCGTCCCCGACGGCGGGGCCTTCGACGGCCCCCTCGGGGTGGTGTCCTCCTTCGCGGCCCTGGACGAACTCCGCAGGAGGGGCGCGGAGTTCTCCAGGCCGCTGGCCATCACCAACTTCGGTGACGAGGAGGGCGCCCGCTTCGGGCTCGCCTGCGTCGGCTCCCGGCTCGCCGCCGGGCAGCTGACCAAGGAGAAGGCGTACGAGCTGCGGGACGCCGACGGCGTCAGCCTGCCCCAGGCCATGGAGGCGGCCGGATACGACCCCGAGGCCATCGGGGCCGACCCCGAACGGCTCGCCCGGATCGGCGCCTTCGTCGAGCTGCACGTCGAACAGGGCCGCGCCCTGGACCTGTCCGGGGACCGGGTCGGCATCGCCTCGGCGATCTGGCCGCACGGCCGCTGGCGGTTCGACTTCCGCGGCGAGGCCAACCACGCGGGCACCACCCGCCTCGTGGACCGGCGCGATCCGATGCTGACGTACGCGGCGACCGTGCTGGCCGCCCGTACGGAGGCGGCCCTCGCCGGCGCCGTCGCCACCTTCGGGAAGATCTCCGTCGAGCCCAACGGCGTCAACGCCATCCCGTCGCTGGTGCGCGGCTGGCTCGACTCCCGCGCCGCCGACCAGGCCACCCTCGACACCGTCGTCACCGCCATCGAGAAGGCCGCCCGCGAGCGCGCCGACCAGGACGGCATCGACCTCGGGATCGTCCGCGAGTCCTTCACCCCGGTCGTCGAGTTCGAGCACGCCCTGCGCGACGAGATGAACCGGATCCTGGGCGGGGCCGTCCCCGTCCTCGGCACCGGGGCGGGACACGACGCCGGAATCCTCTCCGCCGCCGTCCCGACCGCGATGCTGTTCGTACGGAACCCGACCGGCGTCTCCCACTCCCCGCGGGAGTTCGCCGCCGAGGACGACTGCGTGGCCGGCGTCCTCGCCCTCGCCGACGTACTGGAAGGCCTGGCATGTCGCTGACGACGTACTGGCTGGAGCACGCCTGGCTCGGCACACATGTCGAGCCGGGCGTCGCCCTGGAGGTCACCGGAGACGGACGGATCGGCGCCCTGCGCACCGGCGTCGACACGCCGCCGCCCGGCGCGGAGGTCCTGCGCGGCCTGACGGTCCCGGGCCTGGCCAACGCGCACAGCCACGCCTTCCACCGGGCCCTGCGCGGCACCGTCCAGATCGGCTCCGGCACCTTCTGGACCTGGCGCGAGCTCATGTACGAGATCGCCCAGAACCTCACCCCCGACAGCTACTTCACCCTCGCCCGCGCCGTGTACGCCGAGATGGCCCTGGCCGGCATCACCAACGTCGGCGAGTTCCACTACGTCCACCACGCGCCCGGCGGCACCCCGTACGCCGACCCCAACGCCATGGGCGAGGCCCTGATCGAGGCCGCCGCCGCGGCCGGCATCCGCATCACCCTCCTCGACACGGCCTACCTCTCGTCCGGATTCGGCGAGGCCCCGAACGCCCACCAGCAGCGCTTCTCGGACGGCACCGCCGACGCCTGGGCCGAACGCGTCAGCGCCCTCAAGCCCCGCGGGCACGCCCTGATCGGGGCGGCCGTCCACTCGGTGCGGGCCGTGCCCGCGGACCAGCTGGCCACCGTCGCCGGCTGGGCCGAGGAGCGCCGGGCGCCGCTGCACGTCCACCTGTCCGAGCAGACCGCCGAGAACGACGCCTGCCACGCCGCCCACGGCCGCACCCCGAGCCAGCTGCTGGCCGACCACGGGGTGCTCGGCCCGCGCACCACCGGCGTCCACAACACGCACCTCACGGACGCGGACATCGCCCTGCTCGGCGGAACCGGCACCGGCACCTGCATGTGCCCCACCACCGAACGCGACCTCGCCGACGGCATCGGCCCGGCCACCCGGCTCCAGCGGGCGGGCAGCCCGCTGTCGCTGGGCAGCGACAGCCACGCCGTCATCGACCTGCTCGAAGAGGCCCGCGCGATGGAGCTGAACGAGCGCCTGCGCAGCCGTACGCGGGGGCACTGGACGGCCAACGCGCTGCTCACCGCCGCCACCGAGGACGGCCACGCCGCCCTCGGACTGCCGGACGCGGGCCGCCTGGAGGCGGGCGCCCTCGCGGACTTCACCACCGTCGCCCTGGACACCGTCCGCACGGCCGGCCCGCTGCCGCGGCTCGGCGCCGAGACGGCCGTCTTCGCCGCGACGTCCGCCGACATCCGCCACACGGTGGTCGGCGGCCGCCACATCGTCCGCGACGGCCACCACATTCTGGTCGGGGACGTCCCGACGGCCCTGTCCGAGTCCATCGCAGCCCTGCGCGCCTGACCGCGGCGGGTCCTTCCCCCACCCCGCCCCTTCCCGAAACCGGGCTCCGCCCCGGACCCGGTCCTCAACCGCCGGACGGCTGGAAATCCAGCCTCGCCCGGGGGCACCTCCCAGCGGTAGCTGGGGGAGATCGAGGCGCGGGGTCCGGGGCGGAGCTCCGGGAAGCGGAGAAAGGGCGGGGTGGGGGACAAGCAGCTCTGAGAGGAACCCAGTGACCACCACCACCGCCATCACCAACATCGGCAGCCTCGTCACCAACGACCCCGCCCTCGGCGACGGCAGCCCCCTCGGCCTGATCGAGAACGCCGCAGTCGTCATCGACGGCGACACGGTCGCCTGGGTCGGCCCCGCCGACAAGGCTCCCGCCGCCGACACCGCGGTCGACGCGGCCGGCCGGGCCCTGATCCCCGGCTTCGTCGACAGCCACAGCCACCTCGTCTTCGCCGGCGACCGCACCCAGGAGTTCAACGCCCGCATGTCGGGCCGCGCCTACTCCGCCGGCGGCATCCGCACCACCGTCGCCGCCACCCGCGCCGCCTCCGACGCCGAGCTGGAGGCGAACCTCGTCCGCCACCTCGACGAGGCCCGCCGCCAGGGCACCACCACCTTCGAGACCAAGTCCGGCTACGGCCTCACCGTCGCCGACGAGGCCCGGGCCCTGCGCATCGCCGCCGCACACACCGACGAGGTCACCTACCTCGGCGCGCACATCGTCTCCCCGGACTACGCCGAGGACCCGGCCGGCTACGTCGACCTCGTCACCGGCGAGATGCTGGCGGCCTGCGCCCCGTACGCCCGCTGGGTGGACGTCTTCTGCGAGAAGGGCGCCTTCGACGGCGACCAGGCCCGCGCGATCCTCACCGCCGGCGCCGCCGCCGGGCTGATCCCGCGCGTCCACGCCAACCAGCTCTCCCACGGCCCCGGCGTACAGCTCGCCGTCGAGCTGGAGGCCGCCTCCGCCGACCACTGCACCCACCTCACCGACGCCGACGTCGACGCCCTCGCCCAGGCCGCCGGTACCACCGTCGCCACGTTGCTGCCCGGCGCCGAGTTCTCCACGCGCGCCCAGTGGCCCGACGCCCGGCGCCTGATCGACGCGGGCGCCACCGTCGCGCTGTCCACGGACTGCAACCCCGGCTCCTCCTACACGAGCTCCATGCCGTTCTGCATCGCGCTCGCCGTCCGCGACATGCGGATGACCCCCGACGAGGCCCTCTGGTCGGCCACCGCCGGCGGCGCCCGCGCCCTGCGCCGCGACGACATCGGCGTCCTGACCCCGGGAGCCCGCGCCGACCTGGCCCTGCTGGACGCCCCCAGCCATGTCCACCTGGCCTACCGGCCGGGCGTACCGCTCGTTTCCGCGGTGTGGCGCAAGGGTGTCCGCGCCTACTGACGAACGGTCAATTCGGGCCTGTCCTTTGTCTTCCCTCCGTAAGTCCCCGGGCGTACCTTGAGCCACCGATCTGATATGTCGTCAGGTATTTGTGGCCCGAGGGGAAGACGAAGGTGTCCGACCGCAAACGCTCCACCGCGCTCGCGCTGGCCTCCGCGCTGGCCGGATCGGCGGTGCTGCTCACCGCCCCCACAGCCCACGCCGCGGTCGTCGACGTGGCCTACGACTGCAAGACCCCGATCGGGGACAAGTCGGCCGTTTCGCCCATCGACATCAAGGCTGTCAAGGAGGGCGACGGCTACAAGCTGACGATGTCCTTCCAGAAGGGCGTCTCGTCCAGCCCCATCGAGCTCGGCAAGGGCGCGATGAGCCCCAGCGCCGTCATCGTCGTCGGCGGAGCCGAGAAGGCCTCCGTACCGGTCTCCGGCGCGTCCAACCCCGAGGCCGTGCCGCCCGACACCCCCATCAAGATCACCGACCTCTCGGGCACCTACACGCCCAAGAAGAGCGGCAAGGTCACCTTCACCGCGGGCGTGCTCACCATCAAGGCGATGGGTACCACGACCACCTGCACCCCCGGCAACGGCCCGGGGCCCTCCCTGGAACTGGACGTCACCGCCGCCGGCGGGTCCGGCGGATCCGGCGCCCCGTCCGGCGGCAACGCGCCGCCCGAGACCCTCCCGCAGACCGGACCCACCGACTCCGCCCTCGCCCTCGGCACCCTCGGCGGCACCGTGCTGCTCACCGGCGCGGCCGGTGTGCTCTGGCTGACCCGGCGCGGCCGGCAGGCCCCGTCCTGAACGGAGCGCCTCCGGCCATGCCCGTGCTCCACACCCCCAGGCGCGACGTCCGCCTCCTCCTGGTCCTGCTCGCGGCGGCGGCGCTGCACACGCTGCCCGCCGCCCCCGCGGCCGCCGACGAACCGGGCTGGACCGCCGAACCCGCCGCCGGAACGGCCGCGGCCCGGCCCGGCGGCGCCCGTCCGTACTTCTACCTGGAGGGCGCCCCCGCCGCCGTGCTGGAGGACCGCCTCGCCCTGACCAACACCACCGACCGGGAACGCACCGTCACCCTGCGCGGGGCCGCCGCCCACAACACCGCCGACGGCGCCTTCGCGGTGCGCCCGGCCGCCCCCGCTCCCGCTCCCGCCCCCGGCGGGGGCGGCGCCGGTGCCTGGTTCAGCTTCGGCGCCGGTGCCACCGTGAAGATCCCGCCCCGCACCCGCGCGGTGGTCCCCTTCACCGTCACCGTGCCTCCGGGGTCACCGCCCGGCGACCATCCCGCCGCCGTGATCGCCACCGAGGCGGGCCGGGAGGCCGGCGTACGCGTCCATCTGCGGGTCAGCGGCCCCACCCTGGCCGCCCTCACCGTCGAGGACGTCGCCGTACGGGGCCGGGGCGCGGCCGCGGTCGTCGCCTACACCCTGGTCAACCGCGGCAACGTCGCCCTCGCCCCCGAGCTGGACATCCGCGCCGAGGGCGCCTTCGGCGAGGTCCCGGGCCGCGGCCCGCGGGCCGTGCCGGTCGAACTGCTCCCCGGCCAGCGGGTCGAGCTGACCGAGCCCTGGCCCGGCGCCCCGGTCCTCGACCGGGTCCGCGTCACCGTCACCGTGACCGCTCCCGGCGGCGCCGGGGCCGCAGCGTCCGCCTCCGCCTGGTTCGTGCCGTGGCGGGCCGCCGGCCGGACGGGCCTCGGCCTGCTCGGCCTCGGCGGGACGGCGTTCGCCGCGCTGTTCCTCGTACGCGGCCGGCGCCTGCGGCGGGGGCCGACGGGCGGCGGGGCCTACGGCGGACCCTCCGGCGGGCCCGGAGCGACGAGCCCTGCACCGGAACACGAACTGACGGGAGCCTCCAGGTGAGCGCCAAGGTCGGCGGCAAGGTCGGCGGCATGTTCGGCGGGACGTTCGGCGGTGCCGCCCGGTCCCTCCTGGTGGGGCTGGCGGCGTGTGCCCTCGCACTCCTGCCCGCGGTCCCGTCCGCCGCGGACGAGGGCAGACCCACCGCGGCCCTCTCCCTCCAGGAGGCCGCCAAGGGCACCGAGATCACCGTCACGGGCACCGGCTGGCGGGCCAAGACCCTGGTGATGCTGCTCGTCTGCGGGCAGAACATGATCGGCGGCACCAACAGCTGCGCCAACGCCGACGGGGCGGCCGTCTCCGTCGCGGAGGACGGGCGCTTCGCGGCCCGGCTGCCGGTCGCGGCGCCGCCGAAGCCCTGCCCCTGCATCGTCAACGTCACCTCCGTCAACGGCGACCGGTCCACTGTCGCCGTCCCCCTGAAGATCACCGACCATCCGGTGGCCGAGCTGCCCGCCGAATCCGGCACGGGCCGCCTCGCGCTGCTCACCGGGGTCCGGCTGAAGGGCGGGGACGGGGTCCTGACCTGGTTCGGCGCCCCGCCCGCCCGGAAATTCAAGGTCACCGTCGGCAACCTCGGCACGGCCCCCGTCAAGGACCCCGTCTTCCAGCTCGGCACCGCCCACGGCGTGTTCGCCCCGCTGTGGGAGGAGGCCCGCTGGAAGGGAACCATCCCGCCCGGCGGCAAGGCGGAGGTCGCACTCGACGTCACCCTGCCCGCGGGCGCCCACGGCGACTACACCGTCTCCCTGAAGTACGGCGAGACGGTCGTGGCCACCCAGCCCTGGGGCGTGGCCCGCCCCTACGGGGTGCTGCTCTTCTGGGGCCTGCTCCTCGTGGTGATCCCCGCCGCGGTCTTCCGCACCGGCATGGCCGTCGTCGACAGGGTCCGGCCGCGCACCGGGCACGGAGCCGGACGCCACCGGGGCGTACGGCCCGCCGAGGCCGCGGCGGCCGTCACCGCCCGGCTGCCCCGGCTTCCCACCCCGCGCCCGGCCGCGCCGGCCGCCCGTACGGAGCGGCCGGCGGAGCCCCCTGCTACCACCACGGCGGTCCTGCCGTGGTTCACCCCGGACAGCGCGCCGGAGACAGCACCACAGACGTCCGCACCGTCTGAGAACCGTTCGACGACGAAAGGACCATCGTGAAGAACCGACGGAGGGTGAGCGCGGCCCTGGTCGCGCTGCTGCTCGGCGGCGCGGGCCTCGCCATCACGGCTCCTACCGCCCAGGCCGCCGAGGCCACGTTCAAGGTCAAGTGCGTGCCGCCGGCCGGCGGGGGCTCCCCGGTGGAGGGCGAGACCACGGCCAAGGTCACCGCGCCGGCCACGGCCAAGGTCGGCGACGAGGTCGACGTGTTCTGGGAGACGGTCAAGCCCGCCTCGAACAACACGGACCTGATGGACATCCCGCAGGACTCCGTCCAGCCCACCGGCTGGATCACCGTGGGCGGCGGTGGCGGGGAGCTGAAGGTCGTCGGGGAGAAGAAGAACCCGCCGATCCCCAAGAAGGCCCCCATGCAGATGTCCACGATGAAGGGCAAGCTGAAGCTCACCAAGGCCGGCAAGATCACCCTGACGCCCGGCAAGTACGACGTCGCCGTGTCCTTCTCCTTCGGCACCTTCGTCACCAAGTGCGCGCCGGTCGGCGAGGTCAAGGGCGGGGCCGTCATCGACGTGTCGGGCGGCTCCAGCGGCGGTACGACGACGGGCGGTACGACGACCGGCGGTACGGCCACGGGCGGCACGACGACCGGCGGCACCACGACCGGCGGCACCACCACGGGCGGATCCACCGCCTCGGGCGGCAGCGGCGGCGGAGGCGGCCAGACCGACTTCCCCGGCAAGGCCGTCGAGGTGTCCTTCGACTGCGGAGCGGTCGTCCCGGGCGGCATCAAGACCCCGGTCACGATCAACGCCAAGAAGAACGGCGGCAGCTACGACCTCACCGTCAAGACCGCCAAGGGCGCGATGGCGGCGCCCATGGCCCTGCCGGCCGGAGCCCTCAAGCCCTCGATGGACGTCAAGCTCGGCGGGGCGGACAGCGGCACGGTCAAGGTCTCCGGCCCGGCCAACGCCGAGCCGATACCGGACAAGGCCCCGGTCAGCCTCAGCGACATGACCGGCACCTACAAGCCCGGCAAGTCCGGCAAGGTGACGCTCAGCCCGGACCAGCTGACGATCGACGTCACGATGGCCCCCGGCTCCACACCGATCAACGTCCCCTGCAAGGCGACGAGCAGCGGCGTGTCGCTGGAACTGGACACCACCGCCCAGCCCGGCGGCTCCGGCTCCTCCACCAGCACCAGCGGCAGCACCACCTCGGGCGGCGGCCTCGCCGACACCGGCGCGGAGGACGAGGGCGGCATCAAGGCCCTCGCCCTCGTCGCCGGCACGGTGATCCTGCTCGGCGGCGCCGTGTTCACCTTCACCCCGTGGCGCCGCTTGCGCGGCACCCGCTGACACGGGAACGGCCCGGCACACCTTCCGGTGTGCCGGGCCGTTCCTCCGCCGGAGCGGAACGGGTCAGTTCATGCCACCCATCAGGGCGTTGACCTTCTTGCGGTACATGAAGATCGCGACACCGGCGAGCACGGCGGCGAACGCCTGGAAGAGGATCACGCCGACACCGTTCATCTGGACCTCGGCCAGGCCGAGCAGACCGGTGATGCAGTCACCGGCGGTGACGGCCAGGAACCAGACGCCCATCATCTGGGAGCCGTACTTCTGCGGCGCCATCTTCGTGGTGACCGACAGGCCGACCGGGGAGAGGCACAGCTCGGCGAGCGTGTGCATCAGGAAGATGAGCACCAGCCACCACATGGTGACCTTGGTGTCGTTGCCGGCCGTCTGGCTCAGCGGGATGGCGAAGACGAAGAACGAGGCGCCGACGATGACCAGGGCCACCGAGAACTTCACGATCGTGCTGGGCTCGCGGTTGCGGCGGGCCAGCGCCACCCACGCGGCGGCGAAGACCGGGGCCAGGGCCACCACGAAGAGCGGGTTCAGCGACTGGAAGATGGTGGTCGGGACTTCCCAGCCGAGCAGGCTGCGCTCGGAGCTCTTGTCACCGAACAGCGAGAGGGTCGAACCGCCCTGGTCGTAGATCATCCAGAAGACGGCGGCGGCCACGAAGAACCAGATGTAGGCGCTCATCCGGGTCTGCTCGCCGGGGGTCAGGTCCTTGTCCCGCTTGATGCGGGTCAGGACGGCGACCGGGATGACCAGACCGGCGATCGTGATCGGGTACAGCGCCCACTTGATGGTGAACATGTCCGCCGCGACCACGGCGCCGTAGAAGACGGCGACGACGGCGAGGACGGCGAGGGCCTTGGTGATCACGGCCTTGCGCTCGGCCGGGCTCAGCGGGTTCGGGACGATGCTGCTCTTCGGGCTCAGGGTGCGGCCGGCGAGCAGGAAGATGACCAGGCCGACGCCCATGCCGACGGCGGCGAGGAAGAAGCCCAGGTGCCAGTTGATCGTCTCGCCGATGGTGCCGATGGCGATCGGCGCCGCGAAGGCACCCACGTTGATGCCGATGTAGAAGATCGTGAAGCCACTGTCACGGCGCGGGTCGTCCGCGTCCTTGTACAGGTGGCCGACCATCGTGGAGATGTTGGCCTTCAGCAGACCGGAGCCGACCGCGACCAGCAGCAGGCCGACGAAGAACGCGAGCTGGCCGGGGACGGCGAGCGCCACGTGGCCCGCCATGATCACGAAGCTGGCGATGGCGACCGTCTTGCGGGCGCCCCAGACACGGTCACCGAACCAGCCGCCGGGCATGGCCATCAGGTAGACCATGGCCACGTACACGGAGTAGATCGCCGTGGCCGTCGCCGCGGTGAAGCCGAGGCCACCGCCCTGGCTGCCGGTCGCGGCGTCGACGCCGCCGGAGACCAAGTACAGAACGAGAAGCGCACGCATGCCGTAGTAGGAGAAGCGCTCCCACATCTCGGTCATGAACAGCGTGGCCAGGCCGATCGGGTGGCCGAGGACGGTCTTCTCGTGAGCGGGGCTCGGTGAGGCCGTCGTCAGGCTGGAAGCCATGGTCGATCCTTGCTTGCTCGGGACGCTTCGGCTTCGTGAGCTCATCCGCGCCCGGTGGGGGGTGGCCGGCACCGGCGAGCGGAGTCCCGCCCCACGCCTCGGGGTCTCGCCCCCTCCCAAGAGGGGGTGAAGGGAATCCGCAACCGGGATCCACGCCCACCCGCGCACCATCACGCGAGGGGCCCGGCCAACAGGTCATTCACTGTCGTCAAGGTCGGCCGGGTCAGTCCTCGATAAGACTGCCCGTCCGGTTCAGGACAGAAATAGAGACCTTTGCGCTGTTTTTCGGCACAAAGGTCCCTGAGGTATTGCATCAGGCGTCTCGCCACCATACGACACGACACTGCGGCATATGAAAGGACTTGAGAGATGGATCACAAGGTGAGTCGGGAACCGTTCGACCATATTCGAAGGCGCTTAGTAGTCCATAAAGCCAGATCGGAAGGGGTCTGCAGGCAGGCCTCTCGAATCAGTCGCCGCGGACTACCATCACCCACATGACGCGTGTACTGCTCGCCGAGGACGACGCATCCATCTCGGAACCCCTGGCCCGCGCCCTGCGCCGGGAGGGGTACGAGGTCGAGGTCCGGGAGGACGGCCCCACCGCCCTGGACGCGGGGCTCCAAGGAGGCGTCGACCTCGTCGTCCTCGACCTGGGACTGCCGGGCATGGACGGACTCGAAGTCGCCCGCAGGCTGCGCGCCGAGGGCCACGGCTTCCCGATCCTCGTCCTCACAGCCCGCGCGGACGAGGTCGACACGGTCGTCGGCCTGGACGCGGGCGCCGACGACTACGTGACCAAGCCCTTCCGCCTGGCCGAACTCCTCGCCCGGGTCCGGGCCCTGCTCCGGCGCGGCGCCACCGAGACCGCCCAGCCCCCCGCCACCCACGGCGTGCGCATCGACGTCGAGTCGCACCGCGCCTGGATGGGCGAGGAGGAGCTCCAGCTCACGGCCAAGGAGTTCGACCTGCTGCGCGTCCTGGTGCGCGACGCCGGCCGCGTCGTCACCCGCGACCAGCTCATGCGCGAGGTGTGGGACACCACATGGTGGTCCTCCACCAAGACCCTCGACATGCACATCTCCTGGCTGCGCAAGAAGCTGGGCGACGACGCCGCCAACCCCCGCTACATCGCAACCGTCCGCGGCGTCGGCTTCCGCTTCGAGAAGAGCTGACCCTCAGGGCCTTTCTTCCGGATCAGGCCGGGCTCGCGGGGTCCGGTGCGCCCGCTCGCCGCGTTGTCGTCGGTCGCCAAGGCTCCGCGTTGTCTCCCTCCTCCGCCTTCCGATCGAGCACACCGGACCCCGCTCCCTGATCCGGCCTGATCCGGACGAAAGGCCCCAGCCCATGCGCCGCCGCCTCATCCAGTCCACGCTCGCCGTGGTGCTCGTGGTGATCGCCGTCTTCGGGGTGTCCCTCGTCATCGTGGAGACCCGGACCATCACCAGCAGTGCCCAGGACCGCGTCGAGTCCGAGGCGCTGCGGCTGGTCAGCGTCGTCGAGGCGAACGTCCTGGAGAAGAAGCAGACCGACCCCTCCGCCCTCGCCGAACTGCTCGACGCCGGGCACTACGCCCGGATCACGATCCCCGGGCAGCCGGCCGTGGAGGTGGGCGCGTCGATCCCCGACAGCGTCGTGCGCGGCACGGCGCGCGGCGAGCAGGGCGAGATCGTCGTCGTGGAGGAGGCCCGCTCCACCGTGACCAGGGAGGTCGTGCGGACCCTGGCCGTGGTCGGCGCGGTGGCCCTGCTGGCCGTCGTGGCGGCCGTACTGCTCGCCGTACGGCAGGCGAACCGGCTCGCCTCCCCGCTCACCGACCTCGCCGAGACCGCCGAGCGGCTCGGCTCGGGCGACCCTCGGCCCCGGCACAAGCGGTACGGGGTTCCCGAGCTGGACCGGGTCGCGGACGTGCTGGACTCCAGCGCCGAACGGATCGGCCGGATGCTCACCGCCGAGCGGCGCCTCGCCGCCGACGCCTCCCACCAGCTGCGCACCCCGCTCACGGCGCTGTCCATGCGGCTGGAGGAGATCACGGTCACCGACGACCTGGAGACCGTACGGGAAGAAGCGACGATCGCCCTGACCCAGGTGGAGCGCCTCACGGACGTCGTGCAGCGGCTGCTCACGAACTCGCGGGACCCGCGCACGGGCTCCGCGGTCCCCTTCGACCTCGACGAGGTCGTCAAACAGCAGGTGGAGGAGTGGCGGCCCGCCTACCGCAGCGCGGGCCGGGCCATCGTGCGCTCCGGGAAGCAGGGCGTACGGGCCGTCGGCACCCCCGGCGCGGTCTCCCAGGTCCTGGCCACCCTCGTGGAGAACGCCCTCATGCACGGCGGCGGCACCGTCGCCCTGCGCACCAGGGTGATCGGCAACCAGGCGGTGCTGGAGGTCACGGACGAGGGGCCCGGCGTCCCGCCCGACCTCGGCAACCGGATCTTCGAGCGGGCCATCAGCGGCCGGAACTCCACCGGGATCGGCCTCGCGGTCGCCCGCGACCTCGCGGAGGCGGACGGCGGCCGTCTGGAGCTGCTCCAGACGCAGCCCCCGGTGTTCGCGCTGTTCCTCAGCCGTACGGCCCCGGCGCCGGCCGAGCAGGAGAAGACCGTCCGCTAGGACACGGCCCGGGCCACGCCCTAGTTGTTCGCGGGCTCGGGCTCCGGCAGCGGCTCGGGCCTGCGCTCCGGCCGGGGCAGCGGCGCCGGCTCCGGCACCGGTTCGGTGGCCTCGGGCGCGGCGACCGGCGGCAGGGCCTTGAAGACCCAGGTCCGGTACGACCAGAAGCGGAAGACGGTGGCCGTGCCGATGCCGATGAACTTGAAGACGTTGCTCGCGAGCGGGCCGTCCCAGCCGAAGCCGTAGGTGGCGGTGTAGAGCACGCCGTTCTCGATGACCAGGCCGATGGCGCTGAAGCCGGCGAAGAGGGCCATCTCGCGGGTGCGGCCGCTCTGGGCGCGGTCCCGGTAGGCGAAGTAGCGGAAGCCGAGGTAGTTCGTGGCGATGGCCACGACGGTGGCTATCACGCTCGCCCGGACCACCTGCAGATCAGTGGTGTGGCGGATCAGGTTGAAGACACCCAGGTTGACCAGGACCCCCAGGCCGCCGACCGCCCCGAACTTGGCCACCTCGCGCACGAGGCCGCGTACGCGTTCGAGGACCGATCCGCGCTGCGTGGTCATCAGTAGGCCAGTCCCGTCGGTCACCGCCCCCGCACGGGGCGTCCGGTGTACTCCGTCAACCCACCCATGCTAAGTCTCCCCCCTGTGCTCCGTCTGTGCCTTCCCGCACCCTGCGACGCACGGCACACCGGCGGATCGCGCCAGGCCTGTGTCCATGCGGGTCCCGATGGCCGAATACCGGCGGATACCCTGGAGAGGTGACGTTCCCGGTAGTCGGCATGGTCGGCGGCGGTCAGCTCGCCCGCATGACCCACGAGGCGGGTATCCCCCTCGGCATCAGATTCAAGCTCCTCAGTGACACACCACAGGACTCGGCGGCCCAGGTCGTGAGCGATGTCGTCATCGGCGACTATCGCGACCTGGAGACGTTGCGCGCCTTCGCGCGCGGCTGTGACGTGATCACCTTCGACCACGAGCATGTACCCACGGAGCACCTGCGGGCCCTGGAAGCGGACGGCATCCCCGTCCGCCCGGGGCCCGACGCCTTGGTACACGCCCAGGACAAGGGGGTGATGCGCGCCAAGCTCGACGAGATCGGCGCACCCAGCCCCCGCCACCGGATCGTGAGCGATCCGGACGACGTGACCGCCTTCGCGGACGAGGTCGGCGGGTTCCCCGTCATCCTCAAGACCGTGCGCGGCGGCTACGACGGCAAGGGGGTGTGGTTCGTCCGCACCCCGCAGGACGCCGAGGCCCCGTTCAAGGCGGGCGTCCCGGTCCTCGCCGAGGAGAAGGTGGACTTCGTCCGCGAGCTCGCGGCGAACATCGTCCGCTCCCCGCACGGGCAGGCGGTCGCCTACCCCGTCGTCGAGTCCCGCCAGGTGGACGGGGTCTGCGACACGGTGATCGCTCCCGCCCCGGACCTCTCCGAGGAACTGGCGGGCGAGGCCCAGGCCCTCGCCCTGCGCATCGCGCAGGAACTCGGCGTGACCGGCCACCTGGCCGTGGAGCTGTTCGAGACCACCGACGGCCGGATCCTCGTCAACGAACTGGCGATGCGTCCGCACAACAGCGGTCACTGGACCCAGGACGGGGCCGTGACCTCCCAGTTCGCCAACCACGTGCGCGCGGTCCTGGACCTTCCGCTGGGCGACCCCCGCCCCCGCGCCAAGTGGACCGTCATGGCGAACGTGCTGGGCGGGGACTACCCCGACATGTACACGGCCTACCTGCACTGCATGGCCCACGACCCCCAGCTGAAGATCCACATGTACGGCAAGGACGTGAAACACGGTCGCAAGGTCGGCCACGTCAACACCTACGGCGACGACCTGGACGATGTGCTGGAGCGCGCACGCCACGCCGCCGACTACCTCAGAGGAACGGTCACGGAATGAGCACCACCGCCGCAGGACCTGTCATCGGCATCGTCATGGGGTCCGACTCGGACTGGCCCGTGATGGAGGCGGCCGCCCAGGCCCTCGACGAGTTCGAGATCCCCTACGAGGTCGACGTCGTCTCCGCCCACCGGATGCCGCGCGAGATGATCGAGTACGGGGAGCAGGCCGCCGGACGCGGCCTGAAGGCGATCATCGCGGGCGCGGGCGGAGCCGCCCACCTGCCCGGCATGCTCGCCTCGGTCACCCCGCTGCCGGTCATCGGCGTGCCCGTGCCGCTGAAGTACCTCGACGGCATGGACTCCCTGATGTCGATCGTCCAGATGCCGGCGGGGGTTCCCGTCGCCACGGTCTCGGTCGCCGGGGCGCGCAACGCCGGCCTGCTGGCCGTACGGATGCTGGCCGCCCACGACACGGAGCTGCTGGCCCGGATGCGCGACTTCCAGCAGGAGCTCAACGACCAGGCCACCGAGAAGGGCAAGCGGCTGCGTACGAAGGTCGCGAACGCGGAGTCCTTCGGGTTCGGCAAGTGAGCGCGGCGCAGCGTCTGGCGCAGGCGCGCGAGCTGCTGGCCGAGCACCCCGTCGTGGACGGTCACAACGACCTGCCCTGGGCGCTGCGCCAGCAGGTGCGCTACGACCTGGCACAGCGGGACATCGCGGGCGACCAGTCCGCACACCTGCACACCGACATCCCCCGGCTGCGCGCCGGGGGTGTCGGGGCCCAGTTCTGGTCCGTGTACGTGCGCTCCGACTTCGCGGGCGACGAGGCGGTCAGCGCCACCCTGGAGCAGATCGACGCCGTCGCCCAGCTGATCGACCGCTACCCCGGCGACCTCGTGCGGGCGCTGACGGCGGACGACATGGAGCAGGCCCGCGCCACCGGCCGGATCGCCTCGCTGATGGGTGCCGAGGGCGGCCACTCCATCAACAACTCGCTCGCCACGCTGCGCGCCCTGCACCTGCTGGGCGTGCGGTACATGACGCTCACGCACAACGACACCATCGACTGGGCGGACTCGGCGACGGACGAGCCCCGGCACGGCGGTCTGACCGACTTCGGCCGCGAGGTCGTCCGCGAGATGAACCGTGTCGGCATGCTGGTGGACCTCAGCCATGTCGCGGCGACGACGATGCGGGACGCCATCGCCGTGTCGGTCGCGCCGGTGGTCTTCTCGCACTCCTCGGCGCGGGCGGTCTGCGACCACCCGCGCAACATCCCCGACGACGTGCTGGCGCTGCTGCCGGCCAACGGCGGGGTGGCGATGGCCACCTTCGTCCCGAAGTTCATCCTGCCGGCGGCGGTGGAGTGGACCCTGGCCGCGGACGAGAACCTGCGGGCGCACGGATTCCACCACCTCGACACCACCCCCGAGGCGATGGCCCTGCACCGGGCGTTCGAGGCCGGCCGCCCGCGGCCGGTGGCCACGGCCGCCACGGTGGCCGACCACCTGGACCACATGCGGGAGGTCGCCGGGGTCGACCACATCGGCATCGGCGGGGACTACGACGGCACGGCCTTCACCCCGTCCGGCCTGGACGACGTGGCGGGCTACCCGAACCTGGTCGCGGAACTCCTGGCGCGCGGCTGGTCCACGGCGGACCTGGCCAAGCTGACCTGGTCCAACGCGGTCCGCGCGCTGCGTGACGCGGAAGCGGTGGCACGCGAGGTGTCGGCGACCCGGGGCCCGTCGAACGCGGTGATCTAGGTCGGGCACTGCGGAAGCGCCGGTCCGGTGGGTGTGGTGACGCGGTGTGACCGCGGTTCACTCGAACGCCACACCTGCCGGGCGGCTGCGCCGCGGCACGTGTCACGGTGGCACCAGCTCTCCCTGCTGCCGCCGAGACCGGAGCGAACGCCATGGCCGACCTGCAGGATGAACCCCACTCCGTGGGCATCGGGGCCCAGGACCTCCAGGCCCCAGCCGGACCCGAGACGAAGGCGAGCGCCCTCGAACGGGCCGCCGCGCTGCTGTCCGTCCACCCCGTCGCCGACGGGTGCAACACCCTGGTCTGGACCCTGCGCCAGAGCCCGTACCACGACATCGAAACCCCCGACTCGGGCGTCGACACGGACATCCCGCGCCTGCGCGCCGGGGGAGTGGGGGCCCAGTTCTGGTCCCTGCTCGTGCCGCCGCAGGCCCGGCCCCACGAGGACGCGACCGGTGACCGGCTGGTCTCCGACACTCTGGACCAGATCGACGCGGCACTGACGCTGGTCCGCCGCTACCCCGAGAGCCTCCGCCTCGCGCTCAGCGCCGACGACATGGCGGACGCCCGCAACCGCGGCCGGATCGCCTCGTTCCTCGGCCCGGTACCGGGCCGGACACTGACCGACTCGCTGGGCGCGCTGCGCGCGTTCCACGCGCTGGGCGTACGGGTCCTCGCGCCCGCGGGAGCGCCCTGGGCGCAGGGGACGCTGACGGCCTTCGGCCACGAGGTGGTGCACGAGGCGAACCGGCTGGCCGTCCTGCTGGACCTCACGGGCTGCGAGCCGACGGTCGCCCGGCAGCTCGCCGGCGCCTCGAAGGCCCCGGTGATCATCTCGAACACGGCGGCCGCCGCGCTGAACCCGCATCCGGGGAACGTGCCGGACGAGGTGCTGGTCGCGCTGCGCGAGGCGAACGGCCTCGCGATGGTCACCTTCGACACCGCGCGCACCGGGGACTCCCTGCACGCGGTGGCGGACCACCTCGACCACGTGCGGGCGGTCGCGGGCCCGGAGGGCGTCGGCCTCGGGGCGACCTTCGGCGCCGAGCCGCCGGGCCCCCGCCCGACCGGCCTGACCGACCCCTCGGGCTACCCGCGACTGATCGCGGAGCTCCTGGACCGCGGCTGGCCCGAAACCGACCTCGCCCTCCTGACCTGGGGCAACGCCCTCCGCGTGGTCCGCGACGCCGAATTCACCGCCCGCCGCCGCCCGGGCCTCGCCTGAGTTTGAGGCGCGGGGGCTCGGGGGCGGCTCGGGGGCAGCGCCCCCGCAACCGCGCCGCACCCGGGCACGCGGCCGACACGCAGCCGCGCCGGGCGGAGCCCGGGTCTTTCAGCGGCCGAGCACCCCGCAGGGGTCAGGCCCGGGGCCGCCCCATCGCCCGGTACGTCCAGCCGGCGTCACGCCACCGCACCGGGTCCAGCGCGTTGCGGCCGTCCAGCACGAGCCGGTCGGTCACGACGGAGGCGAGCTCCGCCGGGTCGAGGTCGCGGAACTCGCGCCACTCGGTGAGGTGCAGGACCACCTCCGCGCCGCGGGCCGCCGCGAGCGCGGAGTCGGCGTACCCGAGGGTCGGGAAGACCCGCCGGGCGTTGTCCATGCCCTTGGGGTCGTAGACGGTGACCTGACCGCCCTGCAGGTGGATCTGGCCCGCCACGTTCAGGGCGGGCGAGTCCCGTACGTCGTCCGAGTCCGGCTTGAAGGTGGCGCCGAGGACGGCCACCCGCTTGCCGAGGAAGGACCCGCCCACGGCCTCGCGGGCGAGCTCGACCATGTGCCCGCGCCGCCGCATGTTGATGGAGTCGACCTCGCGCAGGAAGGTCAGCGCCTGGTCCGCGCCGAGCTCGCCCGCGCGCGCCATGAAGGCCCGGATGTCCTTGGGCAGGCAGCCGCCGCCGAAGCCGATTCCGGCCCGCAGGAACTTCGCGCCGATCCGCTCGTCGTGGCCGATGGCCTCGGCCAGCTTGACCACGTCACCGCCGGCGGCCTCGCAGACCTCCGCCATCGCGTTGATGAAGGAGATCTTGGTGGCGAGGAAGGAGTTGGCGGCGGTCTTGACGAGCTCGGAGGTCGGGTAGTCCGTGACGACCAGCGGCGACCCCTCGGACATGGGGGTCTCGTAGACCTCGCGCAGCAGCTTCTCGCCGCGCTCGCCCCGGACGCCGATCACGATCCGGTCGGGGTGCAGGGTGTCCTGCACGGCGAAGCCCTCCCGCAGGAACTCCGGGTTCCATGCCAGCTCCACGCCGTCGCCCGCCGGGGACAGCTCCACCAGCGTCTCCGCCAGCCGCTGCGCCGAGCCCACCGGCACCGTGGACTTGCCGACGACCAGCACCGGCCGCGTCAGGTGCGGGGCCAGCGAGGCCATCGCGGAGTCGACGTAGGACATGTCGCAGGCGTACTCGCCGTGCTTCTGCGGGGTGTTCACGCAGACGAAGTGGATGTCGCCGAAGGCGCCGACCTCCTCGTAGGAGGTGGTGAACCGCAGCCGGCCGGTCGAGCCCGGCAGCCCGGCCACGTGCTTGGCCAGCAGTTCCTCCAGCCCGGGCTCGTACATCGGCACCCGGCCCGCGGCCAGCATCTCGATCTTCTCGGGCACCACGTCCAGGCCCAGCACCTCGAAGCCCAGCTCCGCCATCGCCGCGGCGTGGGTCGCGCCGAGGTAGCCGGTGCCGATCACAGTGATCCTGAGGGGGGCCATGGGTGCTCCAGAGGTGCGGGGCCGTTTGCGGCCACTGAGCATAGTCGGGCCGACACGCGGGGACGTTCCCCAGGAGCACCCTCGCTGTCACGCAGCTCACGTGGCCCGTCCATATCGCCATCCGTGACCGGGACACTAAGCTTGGGTTACTTAACGGTAGTTAGCATCACGTATCGCGTGTCATCACTGGGGAGTGAGAGATCTTGGCGGGTTCTGCCGACTTCGACCTGTACCGCCCGGCCGAGGAGCACGACATGCTCCGCGAGTCGGTCCGCTCGCTCGCCGAGGCGAAGATCCTGCCGTTCGCGGCCGCGGTCGACGAGGAGTCCCGCTTCCCGCAGGAGGCCCTCGACGCGCTGGTCGCCAGTGACCTGCACGCCGTCCACGTGCCCGAGACCTACGGCGGTGCGGGCGCCGACGCCCTCGCCACCGTGATCGTGATCGAGGAAGTGGCCCGCGTCTGCGCCTCCTCCTCCCTGATCCCGGCCGTGAACAAGCTCGGCTCCCTCCCGGTGATCCTCTCCGGCTCCGAGGAGCTCAAGGCCAAGTACCTCGGCCCGCTCGCCAAGGGCGACGCGATGTTCTCCTACGCCCTCTCCGAGCCGGACGCGGGCTCCGACGCCGCCGGCATGAAGACCCGCGCCGTGCGCGACGGGGACTTCTGGGTGCTCAACGGCGTCAAGCGCTGGATCACCAACGCGGGCGTCTCCGAGTACTACACGGTCATGGCCGTCACCGACCCGGAGAAGCGCTCCAAGGGCATCAGCGCCTTCGTCGTCGAGAAGTCCGACGAGGGCGTCTCCTTCGGCGCCCCGGAGAAGAAGCTCGGCATCAAGGGCTCCCCGACGCGCGAGGTCTACCTCGACAACGTCCGGATCCCCGCCGACCGCATGATCGGCGCCGAGGGCACCGGCTTCGCCACCGCGATGAAGACCCTCGACCACACCCGCATCACGATCGCCGCCCAGGCGCTCGGCATCGCGCAGGGCGCCCTGGACTACGCCAAGGGCTACGTCCAGGAGCGCAAGCAGTTCGGCAAGCCGATCGGCGACTTCCAGGGCGTGCAGTTCATGCTCGCGGACATGGCCATGAAGATCGAGGCCGCCCGCCAGCTCACCTACTCGGCCGCTGCCAAGTCCGAGCGCGTCGACGGCGACCTGACCTTCTTCGGCGCCGCGGCCAAGTGCTTCGCCTCCGACGTGGCCATGGAGGTCACCACGGACGCCGTCCAGCTCCTCGGCGGTTACGGCTACACCCGTGACTACCCGGTCGAGCGCATGATGCGCGATGCCAAGATCACGCAGATCTACGAGGGCACGAACCAGGTCCAGCGGATCGTCATGGCCCGCAACCTGCCCTAGCCGCAAGGCTCCGGCCCGCGCGAACCAGGACGACCCCCGGCCCCGGCCGGGGGTCGTCCTGTACGGGATCGGCCGACGGCGGGTCGCCGGCCCGGCGCCCGGCCGCCGGGTTCGTCCCGGTACGGGACGGGTGCGGCGGGCAGGGCCTCCGGCGGCCCGGCACACAACTGCCCCGCCCTGCCGATCCGTTCGCCTCCTCGCGGCGCGAACGCCCGGTCATTTCATGACATACCGAGCGCAGTACCCGTACGGTGCACGCGCCGGTCGACACATCCGGCACCGGCCTCCGGGCCTCCCCGGATGGGCTAAATTTGGACCTTCGTACGCCGGAATCGGTTGGGGAGAACGCAATGACGGAAGCGATCCTGCTGGTCGGCGGACAGGGGACACGACTGCGTCCCGTGACGGTGAACACGCCCAAGCCGATGGTCCCCACGGCAGGCGTCCCGTTCCTCGCCCACCAGATAGCCAGGGCCGCCGCCGCCGGTGTCACGCACATCGTCATGGCCACCTGCTACCTCGCCGAGGTCTTCGAGCCCTACTTCGGGGACGGTTCCGACTTCGGCCTCAGCCTGGAGTACGTGGTCGAGGACGAGCCCCTCGGGACCGGCGGCGCCATCCGCAACGCCGGGCAGCGCCTGACCGGCGGCCCCGACTCCTCCGTCCTCGTCTTCAACGGCGACATCCTCACCGGCCTGGACATCCGCGGCCTCGTGGACGCGCACGAGGCGGCCGACGCCGACGTCTCCCTGCACCTGGTGCGGGTCGAGGACCCGCGCGCCTTCGGTCTCGTCCCCACCGACCCCGACGGTCGCGTGCTGGCCTTCACCGAGAAGCCGCAGACGCCCGAAGAGATCATCACCGACCAGATCAACGCCGGCTGCTACGTCTTCCGCCGCAGCGTCATCGACTCCATCCCGGCCGGCCGCCCGGTCTCCGTCGAGCGCGAGACCTTCCCGGGCCTGCTCGCCTCCGGGGCCACCCTGCACGGAGTCACCGAGAACACCTACTGGATGGACCTCGGCAAGCCCGAGTCCATCATCCAGGCCTCCGCCGACCTCGTCCGCGGCGTCGTCCCCTCCCCGGCCGTACCCGGCCGCCGGGGCGAGTCCCTGGTGCTGCCCGGCGCGCAGGTCGCCGCCGGAGCCAAGCTCTCGGGCGGCACCGTCGTCGGTGCCGGCGCCCGGATCGAGGCCGGCGCGGTCGTCCAGGGCTCCATCGTGCTCGACGACGCGGTCATCGGACCCGACGCCCAGGTGAACGCCAGCCTGATCGGCGCCCGCGCCCGCGTGGGCGCGCGCACCGTGCTGGACGGCACCGTCGTCGGCGACGGCGCCCGCGTGGGCGCCGACAACGAACTGCGGGCCGGCGCCCGGGTGTGGTGCGAGGCGGAACTGCCCGCCGCCGCCATCCGCTTCTCCCCGGACGCCTGAACCCGGGCCGGGGAGGCGGCGGGACCGCGGGCGGCGCGAAGGCCGCCGCCGCGGTCAGTTGCCGCGGACGGTGACCTTCTCGTCGTTCTGGATCTGCTTCACCAGCTGCTGCACCTTCGCCTTGTCCCAGACGAGGTTGCCGCCGCGCTGCCCGGAGATCGGCATGTTCATCGACACGCCGTCACCGCCGTTGACGCCCTTCATCGCGAAGAACATCTGGCCCATGTCGTACAGGCCCATGTCCTTGTCCACGATGAGCGTGTCCAGGCCCGCGCCCAGCATCGGGTAGAGCGAGAACGGGTTCAGGATCGTCGAGGGGGTCGCGGCCTGGCTGGCCAGCGCCGACAGGAACTTCTGCTGGTTCTTCGTGCGCTGCAGGTCGGACTCGGCGAAGGCGTAGCGGGTCCGCACGAAGGCCAGCGACTGCTCGCCGTTGAGGGTCTGCTTGCCCGCCTTGAAGTCGGCGCCCGACTTCTCGTCCTTGAAGCCCTCCTCGATGTTCAGCTCCACACCGCCCAGTGCGTCCACGATGTTCGCGAAGCCGGCGAAGCCGATCTCCGCGTAGTGGTCGATGCGCAGGCCCGTGTTGTGTTCCACCGTCCGCACCAGCAGCTCGGGGCCGTCCTCCGCGTACGCCGCGTTCAGCTTGACCCGCCGCCCCTGCGCGGGGAACTTCTTGCCGGACTGGGAGCCGACGAAGGAGGGGATCTCCACGTCCGAGTCGCGCGGCAGCGAGATCATGGTGTTCCCGCTGGAGCACTTCGCCAGGATCATCATCGAGTCGGTCCGCTTGCCCTCGGCCGAGCCCGTGTGGAGCTTCTTCTTCTCCTCGTCGGACATGCCCTCACGGCTGTCCGAGCCCACGATCAGGTACGTCGTGCAGTCGCCCTCCTTCGGCCGTTCGATGACCTTGGAGAGGTCGACCTCGCGGCGCACCTTGGAGTCGGCCCAGAAGTAGGTGGAGACGGACGTCACAAGGAGCGCCGAGACCAGGACGATCGAGCCGACCTTGATGCGCCTGCGCCAGTCCGGGGCCGGACCGGGCGCCCGTCCGGGGCCGCCGGGGCCCGACGGCCCGCCGGGACCCTGCGGCCGGCCCGGGGCGCCGCCCGAGGGCGCGCCGTAGACCTGGCCGGTGTTGTAGCCGCTGTCGTAACCGCCGTACGTGTCGTGGCCGCCCGCCTGCTGCGGGGGGACGCCGGGCGCGGGCACGGGCCCCGCCGGGCGCTGCGGCCGCGGCGGCTGCACGGGCTGCGGGGGCCGCGGCGGCTGCTGGGGCTGCCGCTGGATGTGCCGCATCCGCTGCACACCTTCGGGCTGCGGACGCGCGCTGCCGCGTCCGTAGGCGTCGTCACGACCTTCTGGCCAGTCATTCATGCGCCCAAGGATGCCTGCCCGGGCGGTGCCTCCGACAGCCCGGGGGAGGTTCCGTACCGGTGCTGTTGCAGAGCTGATGCCTCCGCGACCCAACTAAGGTGTCCGTATGACACAGATACCGGCCGAGCTGCCCGGGAAGCCGACCGCCGCCTCCCGGACGACCCTCAGCCACATCATGACCGCCAACGACACCAACCTCCTGGGAACGGTGCACGGTGGCGTCATCATGAAGCTGGTCGACGACGCCGCCGGCGCCGTGGCGGGCCGTCACTCCGGCGGTGCGGCCGTCACCGCCTCCATGGACGAGATGGCCTTCCTCGCGCCCGTGCGCGTGGGTGACCTCGTCCACGTGAAGGCACAGTGCAACTGGACCGGCCGCTCCTCCATGGAGATCGGCGTACGCGTCCTCGCCGAGCGGTGGAACGAGTCCACCCCCGCCACCCAGGTCGGCAGCGCCTACCTCGTCTTCACCGCGGTGGACTCCGAGGGCAAGCCCCGCCAGGTCCCGCCGGTGCTCCCGGAGACGGAGCAGGACGAGCGGCGCTACCAGGAGGCCCAGATCCGCCGCACCCACCGGCTCGCCCGCCGCCAGGCCATCATGGCCCTGCGCGAGGAGCGCGCCGCCCAGGGCTTCGACGACTGAGCCGACCCGCGCGGGGGCCCGTACCACCCGTACGGGTCCTCAGCCGCCGCAGACCACCTGGTCGCCGCTGACGACCCCGAAGGCGCCCTGGTACGGGTCCTCCGCGCGCACCGGCACCACCTTGCGGTAGTCGGCACCCGCGATCACCGTGACGGTCCGGCCCTGCCCCGCGACCGCCCGCAGCTCACTGCCCGGCAGGGCGGTCGCCACCGACCGCGCGGAGCGGTCCCAGCGGGGGTCGTACGTGATCACCGTGCGCTTGACGTCGCGGCTCGCGCCGTTGCCCGGGGCCCGCGTGGTGTCGAAGCCGGTGGCGCGCAGCGCGGAGTCGACGCGCCCGCCCAGCCCGTCGATCCGGGTCCCGTTCTCCACCTGGACCCGGACCTGCGCGGGGGGCACGTCCACCGGCACCGCCGTGGGCCGGCCTGCGGCGGCCTTCCCCGGCCGGGCCGGGGCCAGCGGCCGGTCCTCGCGCAGCGCCTCGAAGAGCTTGGCCGCCTTCGGCTCGTCCCACTTCACCGTGGACCCGATGCCCTTGACGCGGAACGAAGGGCTGCCGATGGGCACCGAGGCGAACTCGGAGGAGGAGGGGGTGAAGTCCCGCATCGCCTGCCCGAGGGCCAGCATCTGCTCCGATCCGAACCCCTTGTCGGCGCGGACCGAGCCGAGCAGGGTGGAACTGAGCTCCTTGAACTTGACGGGGTTCAGCAGCACCCCGCCGCCGGTCGCCTGCTTGATCAGGGCGGCCACGAACCGCTGCTGGCGCTGCATCCGGCCGAGGTCGGAGGCGCCGTCGACGTGGCGCGAGCGCACGTACTGCAGGGCCTGGCCGCCGGTCAGCCGATGGGTGCCGGGCAGCAGGTCGAGGCCGGTGTTCGGGTCGCGCATGGTCTTGGCGGTGCAGATCTCCACGCCGCCCATCGCGTCGACCGTCTTCATGAAGCTGGTGAAGTCGACCTCCAGATAGTGGTCGATCTTCACCCGGGTCATGTTCTCGACCGTCCGCACGGTGAGGTTGGGCCCGCCCTCCGAGTAGGCCGCGTTCAGCCTCACGGGGTGCGCCTTGTGCGCCTTCCCGCTGACGAGGTCGCGGTGCGCGGGCACCTCGGCGTAGCTGTCGCGGGGCAGGCTGACGACGCTCGCCCGCTCCTTGTCCGCCGACAGGTGCACCAGCATGATCGTGTCCGTGCAGTGGCAGGGCGCCCCGCCCAGGCGGTACTCCCGCTTCTCCTCGGGGCTGATCTTCTCCCGGCCGTCGGTGCCCACCAGCAGGAAGTTGATGCCGTGTCCGGCCTGCGGGCGGTTCTTCATGTCCTTGAACGGGTCCACCCGCTCGATCCCGGTGTCCAGGCCGGTCATCACGGCGTGCCCGACGGCCCCGGAGCCCAGCACCGCCACCGACAGCCCGGCCGCGATCCGCACCCCCCAGCGGGGCCGCCCCTCCCGGTGCCGGGCCGGTCCGCCTCCGCCGCCGCGCCGCACGCGCTGCGGCCGGGGCGGCCCGGTCGGACGGATGGGACGGTGCGGCTGGGGCACGGTGGACACCTCCGCGGGAGCACAGGGATACCGGTCGAAGGACGGGCCGGCCCTCATGCAGCGCAGCCGGCCGATTCGACAGAACAGTAGGCCCATACGATCAGCCGCTGTCCGTACCGATCACTCGGCGCGCACCCGGTTCCCCCGTACGCGGTAACGTGACACCGATACCCGACCTTGAAGGACCACATGCCCGCCCAGCAGCCCGCAGTCTCGGTGATCATGCCGGTGCTCAATGAGGAGCACTACCTCCGCGAGTCCGTCCGCCACATCCTGGAACAGGAGTATGCGGGCGAGATGGAGGTGGTGATCGCACTCGGGCCGTCCACGGACCGCACCGACGAGATCGCCGCCGAACTGGTCGCCGAGGATCCCCGAGTCCACACCGTCCCGAACCCCACCGGCCGGACCCCGGCGGCGCTCAACGCCGCCATCAAGGCCTCGCGTCACCCGATCGTGGTACGCGTCGACGGCCACGGCATGCTCTCGCCGAACTACATCGCCACCGCCGTCCGCCTTCTGGAGGAGACCGGTGCGCAGAACGTCGGCGGGATCATGCACGCCGAAGGCGAGAACGCCTGGGAAGAGGCCGTCGCCGCCGCGATGACGTCCAGGATCGGAGTCGGCAACGCCCCCTTCCACACGGGCGGGCAGGCCGGCCCGGCCGAGACCGTCTATCTCGGCGTCTTCCGCCGGGAGGCGCTGGAACAGCAGGGCGGATACAACGAGGAGTTCATCCGCGCCCAGGACTGGGAGCTGAACTTCCGCATCCGCGAAGCCGGCGGGCTGATCTGGTTCTCGCCCGAGCTGCGGGTCCAGTACCGCCCGCGACGCTCCGTCAAGGCTCTCGCCAAGCAGTACAAGGACTACGGGCGCTGGCGGCACGTGGTGGCCCGCTACCACTCGGGCTCCATCAACATGCGCTACCTGGCCCCGCCGACCCTCGTCTGCGCGATCGCCGCGGGCGTGGCCGTGGGCGTCACCGTCAGCCCGCTGGGCTTCGCCGTCCCGGCCGGCTACCTCGCGGCGATCGCCGTGGGCTCCGTCCCCGCGGGCAGGGGACTGTCGCCGGCGGCCCGGGCGCAGATCCCCGTCGCCCTGGCGACCATGCACCTGTCCTGGGGCTTCGGCTTCCTGACCAGCCCGCGCGCCCTGGCGAACAAGCTCATCGCGAGCCGCCGCCCGGCCGTGGTGCCCGGCGTCCCCCAGGTCTGAGACGTACGGAAGGGGCCCGGCCCGGAAGCTGCGTACGAGCGCAGTCTCCGGGCCGGGCCCCTTCCGTGCGCCTGCTACCAGGTGAAGCCGGGCTGGATCGGCATGCAGGCCTGGTCGTTGTCGCCGTTGAGCGCGTGGGCGGAGTCCGGCGCCTTGGTCGGGGCGGGCGGCGGCGGGGTCGGCGTGCCGCCGCTCCGCCAGTCCTTGCCGACGAACACGACGATGCCGGCGACCTGGTCGGACTTCTGCACCGAGCCGGCGGGCAGGCCGAGGGCGGTGGCCACGGCGGCCGCGTCGGCCGCCTGGGCGTCGGTGGCGTAGCGGATCACCGAGGTGTCCTCCGCGCCCGTCTGGCTGTCGGCGACGACCTTGGTGAAGCCCTTGCCGGTCAGCAGGGCGGCGACCTCGCTCGCGCGGCCCTTCACCTTGGCCTCGGTGCCGTCCTTGCCCCCGGTCGAGTTGCGGACGCTGACCGCGATCCTCGCGGGCGGCGCGGCCGTGGCGGCGGCCGTCGGGGCCGTCGTCGGCTGCTGCTGGGCGGGGGCGGACGGCGAGGCCGGTGCGCCCGGGGTCGCGGAGGCCGCACCCTGCCCGTCCAGGGCGATGTCCTCGCGGACCATCCGGAACAGGTCCTCGGCCTCGCCCGGCTTGGGCTCGACCCGACCGTCCAGGCCGGGCTTGGTGCTGTAGATCCACGGCATGGTGGTCATGGTGATCCGGCCCGGCGGGACCTTCTTCAGCTCCATGCTGAGGTCGAACAGCTTGTCGATCTTGTTCAGGCCGGTGTCCACGACCATGGCCTCGATCGCCGCCTGGGCCAGGCTGTTGAGCTTGACCGGGTTGCTGAGCTTGGCGTTCTTGCGGAACTCCCGGGCCATCGAGTTCATGTACTGGTGCTGGGCGTGGGTACGGCCGATGTCGGTGCCGTCCTCGAAGCCGTAGCGGGTGCGCAGCCACTGCAGGGCCGTCTCGCCCTGGATGACGCTCGTGCCCTTGGGCAGCTTCAGGCCGGAGCCCTTGCCGTCCCGGGTGCGGGAGTGCACGTTCTGCTCGACGCAGACCGGGACGCCGCCGATGGCGTCGGCCATCCGGACCACGCCCTTGAAGTCGATCATCATGAAGTGATCGATGGGGATCTTGGTCAGCTCGGACCAGGCGGCGACCGTGCAACCGGGTCCGCCGCGCTGGATCGACTCGTTCGTCTGGACGAGGCCCTTGCTGGCCGGGTGCACCTTGCCGCCCGGCTCGGTGCACTTGGGCATCATCAGCATCGTGTCGCGCGGCATCGAGACCACGGACATGTTGCTGCGGTCCGCGGACAGGTGCAGCAGCATCTGGACGTCCGCGAGCGGCGGGCCGTCGAAGGTGTCCGTGGCCCCGCCGAGGGCCTGGTTCTCCGCGTCGTTGCGCGCGTCGGAACCGATGAGCAGGATGTTCAGGGGGGTCTGACCGAATGCGTTGGGCTTGGAACCGCCCAGCTTGTTCTCACCGAGGTTCAGCGCGTCCGTCTGGATGCTGCCGTTCAGGTGCCGGTAGTAGAGGTAGCCGGCCGCCGCCGTCCCGAGTATGAGCAGGGACAGCACGGAGGAGACCCAGCGCAGTACGCGCCTGCGGCCCCGCCTGGGGGGACGCGCGCCACCGGCCCTGCGGGCCGACCTGGAGCCGCCCCTCGGGCGGGGCACCGTGCCGGGCGCGCCCGCCCCGGCGCCGGGTATGTCCCCGTCGGCCTGGGCGCTCGCCCCCTCCTCCCGCACGTCGCTGTGCCTCACGCGTATCCCCCTCAAGGTCCTTCTCGGTCGTTGGTGTGCCGGCGTGACCCGGCACGTGCCGCTACTTGGCGCAGACGGCCTTGTCGGCCTGGGCCTGCTGGACGTCCTTGGGCAGTTCCTGCGGCGGCGGCGGCGACAGCGGGGTGCCCGGCTTCTGGAAGTCCGGACCCAGCGTCAGCTTCATCGGGGTCTTCGCCGCCGCGTCCGTCGTCCCCATCTTCAGCGCGGTGGCCGGCAGCCCCAGGGCGTCCGCGAGCGCACGGGCCTGGTCGGCCTGGTTGGGCGCGTACTCCAGCTGGGTGGCGTCCACCTTCGACGGGGCGTTGCCCTGGTTGCTGGCCTTGGACATCCCCTTGGTGTTCTGCAGCCAGCCCAGCGTGGCGGAGGCTGCGCCCTTGGGCCCGCCGCCGTTGTAGACGGCCACCCGCACGTCCCCCGCGGGTGCCCGGTTGCCCTGGAGCAGTGCGTCCTGTTTGGCCTTCGCGTCGGCGTCGGCCGCCTCCTTCGCGGCCTGCTCCTTCTTCTCGACCTCCGTGAGCGAGACGTCCCCCCGGATCATCTGCAGCAGCGGGTCGGCCAATCTCTGGTCGACCACGACGGTCGCCTTGACCTTCTCGGCCGGGTTGTCGAGCACCGGCAGCGTGGTGAAGGTGATGTTCTTGAGGTCGATGTCCTTCAACTCGCCCGCGAGGTCGGTGAGTTTGTCGATGGAGCCCAGCCCCTGGTCCACCGTCAGCGACTTGGTGGCCGCCTCGGCGAGCGAGAAGAACTTCTTCGGACTGGTCAGCGTCTCCTTGGACTTCATCTCGCGCATCATCGAACCCAGGAACTGCTGCTGGGTCTTGATGCGGTCCAGGTCGCTCTCGTTGCCGAAGGCGTGCCGGGTGCGTACGAAGGCCAGTGCCTGCTCGCCCTCCAGCCGGTGCTCGCCCTGGGGGAGCTTGAGCTTGGAGTCCTCGTCGTCGACGGCCTTCTCCAGGCACACGGGCACGCCGCCGACCGCGGTGCTCAGGGTCTTCACCGCGTTGAAGTCGACCATCATGAAGTTGTCGACCTCTATGCCGGTGAGCTCCTTCACCGTGCGCATGGTGCAGCCGGCGTCACGGCCCTCCTGGCCCAGGCTGGTGTTGAAGCGCACGCCCTTCGCGCCGCGCACCGTCTTCGTCGTGCCGTCCGGCTGCTTCGTCGGGCAGTCCGGGATGGTGGTGATCAGGTCGCGGGGGATGGACAGCGCGGTGGCGTTGGAGCGGTCCTTGGCGATGTGGAACAGGATCGTGGTGTCGGCGTGGCCGACGCTGTCCTTGTCGCCGTAGCCCTCGTTGCCCGCACCGCTGCGCTTGTCGGTGCCGATGACCAGGATGTTGATGGCCTGGTCCTTCTTGAACCCGCCGGTGCCCGCGCCCGCGATGTCGGTGACGCTGAGGTTGCCGTTCAGGTGGTCGTAGTAGAGGTACGCCGCCGCGGCGCCGCCGACCAGCAGCAGCGCCAGCGTCCCGCTGGTGATCAGCAGGGCCTTCTTGCGGCGTCCGCCACCGCCGCCGCCCTTGCGTGAGCGGCCGCCCCTGCGGCCCCCGGGCGGGGCGTCGCCGCGGCGGGGCCCCGGCACGCCGGGTGAGGGGGCGGTGGGAGCTGCCGGTGCCGACGAAGATCTGCGGGGCGCGGCGACCCTGGGCCGCTCTTGCGCTGCGGAGTCGTTCAGTTGCAGCTCGTAGTGGCCGGTGCGGGGATTGAGCACCCACTGGTCTGCGGGGTCGATCTCTTCCGCCCGCCCACGGCTTTGCGCATCCACGGTTGCTCGAATCCTCCGTCGGGTGCCTCGCGACGCGCCTCCCCAAGGCGCACGGTCAACGATCCGGCTGCTGGTACCCGGTCTCCGGTCCGGCCGGGCACCGGATCGCTCACCTTATCCGTCCTGTTCGGCCGCAAACCATGGTGGTGACAAATTCCACTCCCCTTATAACGGGGTGAAGCGCCCATCCCACTCGGTTCGGTCACCGGCTTTTGGGATTGCTTTACCGGCACCCGGTGTTCCCTGCGGTCGTTCCTGTGAAGGTAGGGATGGGCGCGGAGGGGGTCGAGGTTCCCTCACCGGCCGAATTCCCTTCCGGAACCGCATCAGTGGTGGTCGCGGAGGGGGTCGGGGAGGCGGCCCCGGGGGTGCGCACCGCCGCCGAAGACGTCTCCTCCGGCGGGGTCACCGTCACCGGCCGGTCCTCCCGCAGCTGCCGGAACAGCCGTTCCGCGTCGGGTTCCACCAGCTCGTCCCGGTTGGGGTTGGGTGCGTAGGGCCGGCGCGGGACGGTCAGGAACGTGATGCGATCGGTCGGTATGCCCCGTACGCCCCGTACGAGTTCGTACATGTTGCGCAGCGACGCCAGCCCGGGGTCGGTGGTCAGCGAAGAGGTGGCGGCGTCCAACAGGGGGTACAGGCGTGTCGGGTTCAGCAGTACCCCGTTGCTCTGCACCTTCTTGACGAGGGATCCGAGGAACTGCTGCTGCCGTTCCATCCGTTCGGTGTCGCTGCCGTTGCCCAGGCTGTGCCGGGCGCGGACGAACCCCAGTGCCTGCTCGCCCCGCAGGGTCTGCAGGCCGGGGGGCAGCTTCACCTTGGCCTGCACGTCGTCGACGGGCTCCTTGAGGCACACCTCCACCCCGCCGACGGCGTCGACCATCCGCTTGAACCCGCTGAAGTCGATGACCATGTGGTGATCGATCCGGATGCCCGTGAGCTTCTCCACGGTCCGGATCGTGCAGGCCGCCCCGCCCCACTCGAACGCCCAGTTGAACTGGGCGAAGGAGGTGGCGGTGCGGGACCCGTCCGGCTGCAGGCAGGAGGGGATCTCCGTCATCAGGTCCCGGGGTATCGACACCGCGGTCGCGCTCCGGCGGTCCTGCGGCAGGTGCAGCAGGATCGTGGTGTCCGAGCGCTGCGTGCCCTTGTCCTCCCCGTAGCCGGCGTTGCCCCGGCCCGAGCGCGAGTCGGAGCCGATCAGCAGGATGTTCTGGGCGCCCGTGGCGAGGTGCGCCGGGCGTTCGCGCTCGTAGCGCTCCAGCTCGGCCGCGGCCGAGGTGTCCTCGGTGATGTTCCCGTCGAGCTTGTTGTAGAGCCACCAGCCGGTGGCCGCCCCCACCAGGACCAGCAGGGTCAGCCCGAGGCCGATCCAGCGCAGCAGCCTGCGCCTGCGGTCCCGCGGAGGCCGTCGCTCGCCTCCGGCCGCATCGCTGCCGCCCGGTATGCCTGAGCTGTCCGTCACTGGCGTGCGTCCCCTCGCCGCTGCGAGCAGCCGTACGGGTGAGCACGGCCATTGCCGATCCTCCCCCCGGGGCGCCGGAGCAGCCCGGGGGCGGGGTCGTGTCTAGGGCCATGCGGGTGACAGATCGGCCGTTCCCGAGGTTGATCAGTGTGGGTGACGGGCCGCGCCCCGGTTTCAGACCGTGTGGGTGACGCGCTCGCTCTCGGTCCGCTGGGCCAGCGCTTCCGGGGACAGCCGGTCCAGGTTCCGGCAGAGCACCACGGACGCCCCCGCGGCCAGCGCGGCGTAGAGCCCGGCGGAGAGCCCCTCCCAGGTGTCGTAGCCGAGCCCGGTCAGCACCCGCGACCCCTCGCCGAGGCCGAGCTTCGCCGCGTCCTCGCGGGCCCGGGCGACCAGCGCCGTGTGCGAGAGCTCCTCGCCGCCGACGATCAGGGCGGGGCCCTCGGGCTGCACCGGCACGAAGGGGGCGAAGCGGTCGCCCTGCCCCGGCACCTCCACCGCGTAGTCGGCGAACCCCGTCGGCGGCTGCGGGAAGCGCCCGCCCAGCGGCCGCAGGGCCAGCGCCACCCGCTCGCCGCCGCACTCCAGCGCCTGCTCCAGCGTGTCCGGACCGCTGACGACGAGATCCGCGTCGCCCGGGTGCCCGCCCACCGAGGCCACGACCCCGACCGAGTCGCAGGCCAGCAGCCACACGGCGCTCTGCCAGTGCGCGGGGAGCAGCAGCGCGAGCCGGTCCCCGGGCTCGGCACCCAGGTCGCCCTGGAGCAGGTTCGCGGTCTTGGCCACCCAATTGGCGAAGGTCGCGACGGACAATTCGACGCGTTCGCCGGTGGCGTCGTCGTAGAAGGTGACGAGCGGGCGGCCCGGATCGGCGGCGAGCGCGGATCGCAGCAGGTCGGCAGGGGTGCGGTCAATGGCGTTCACCCGGCACAGGGTACGCGGGGCCCTCCCCCGTACGGGGGTCCGCGGCTCCCCCGTACGGGGGAGGGGTATCCGCGGCGCAGCGGACGGAGCATCAGATCTCGGATGGCGTGCCGTGGTCAGCGTGCCCACCATCCTTGTCATGCGTGGATTCCTTGCTTCCTCGATCGGCGTCGCGACGGCCGCCGTACTGGCCCTGCCCCTCGCGCTCCCGACTCCAGCACTCGCCGAAACCGTCCCCGTCACCCCGGCCGGGTCCACCCAGTCGCTGCCGCTCGTCCCCATCGGGTCCGCGGCGGACCGCACCCCCGGCGTCCCCGGAATGAGCGCCTCGCCCCGCGGTCCCGAGACGCAGGGCCTGGCCGCCCGTGAGGTCACGACGTTCTCCCTGGTCGGTGTCGTCTGGGACGACGCCACCACCCAGCTCAACGGCCGCGTCCAGGTCCGTACCCGCTCCGTCCGCACCGCCACCTGGTCCGACTGGCAGGACGTCGAGGTCCACAACAGCGAGCACGCCGCCGACCCCGACGCGGTGGAGCGCGACTCCGGCCGGGTCCGCGGCGCCACCGCCCCTCTGTGGGTCGGCGAGTCCGACGGGGTGGAGGTCCGCGTCCAGGCGGAACTGGACGCCCCGGCGACCCGCGCGGGCTCCCGGCTGCCTTCTGGCATGCGCATCGAACTCGTCGACCCGGGCGCGGCGGCGCCGGCGGGGTCCTCGGACGGCAAGAACAGCGGCCCGGCCGACGACAAGGGCGAGATGGTCGCGCCCGGCCTGACCATGGAGATGGCCGAGGCCTCCGCGGCGAACGTGCCGCACGCCGCGCTCGGCGCGAACGAGATCACCGAGCTGAACAAGGCCGACTCCACCGCCGACGCCGTCTTCGCCAGCGAGGGCGAACTCACTGCGGCGGCCGCCCCGTACATCGGCCCGCGCCCGCGGATCGTCACCCGCAAGGGCTGGGGAGCGGACGAGTCCCTGCGCGAGAAGGCCTTCGCCTACACCAACACCGTGAAGGCGGCGTTCGTCCACCACAGCGCCTCCGGCAACAACTACGCCTGCAAGGACGCCCCGGCGGTGCTGCGCAGCCTGTACCGCTACCACGTGGTCAGCAGCGGCTGGCGCGACTTCGGCTACAACTTCGCCGTCGACAAGTGCGGCACGGTCTACGAGGGCCGCGCGGGCGGCGTCTCCAAGCCGGTCCTCGGCGCCCACACCATGGGCTTCAACACGGACAGCATGGGCGTGGCGGTGCTCGGCACCTTCACGAACTCGGCGCCCCCGGCCGCCGCCGTCGACGCGGTCGCCCGCCTCACCGCCTGGAAGCTCGGCCTCTTCGGCCGCGACCCGCGCGCCAAGGCCACCCTCAAGTCGGGCGGCGGCAACCGCTACCCGAAGGGCCGGAACGTCTCGATGAACGTCATCTCTGGCCACCGGGACGGCTTCGCGACGGAGTGCCCCGGCAAGCAGCTGTACGGCAAGCTCCCGACGACCCGTACCTCCTCGGCCAAGCTCCAGGGCCGCCCGTAGCCTCCGGCGGCCGGCCGGGGCGGGCTACGCTCGACCCATGGCCGGCCGCTTCGACCCCCTCAACCGGACCGCCGTACGCGGCGGCCGCACCGACGTACCGCCGGGCCGCGCGGGCGCCGCCGGCGCGGGGGCCGTGGAGCGCCGGTGGACCCCCGACGGCCCCGTCGACCTCGGCCTCACCCTCGGCCCGCTCCGGCGAGGCCCCGCCGACCCCACCTTCCGCACCACGCCCGACGGCTCCGTCTGGCGCGCCACCCGCACCCCCGACGGGCCCGCCACCCTCCGGGTCTCCCGGACCGGGACCGAGATCGACGCCGAGGCCTGGGGCGCCGGCGCCGCATGGCTGCTCGACCACCTGCCGGCACTGCTCGGCGCTGGCGACGACCCGGCGGTGTTCGTCCCCCGCCACCGCCTCGTGCACGCCAGCCACCGCCGCCGCCCGGGCCTGCGCCTGACGCGCACCGGCCTGGTGCTGGAGTCCCTGATCCCCACCGTCCTGGAACAGAAGGTCACCGCCGACGAGGCCTACCGCGCCTGGCGCCGCCTCGTACGGCAGTACGGCGAGCCCGCACCCGGCCCCCACGGGCTGAACCTGCACGTCATGCCCGACCCCCGCACCTGGGCGATGATCCCGTCCTGGGACTGGCACCGGGCCGGTGTCGACGCCAAACGCTCCGACACCATCGTCCGGGCCGTACGCGTCGCGAACCGCCTGGAGGAAGCGGCGGCCATGGACCTGCCCGAGGCCGCGCGACGGCTGGAGGCCGTCCCCGGCATCGGCCCGTGGACCTCCGCCGAGACCCTCCAGCGCAGCAACGGGCACCCCGACGCCGTGACCACCGGCGACCTGCACCTGCCGGGCATCATCGGCTACGCCCTCGCCGACGACCGGGACGCCGACGACGCCGCGATGCTGGAGCTCCTCGCCCCGTACGCCGGCCAGCGCCACCGGGCGGCCCGCCTCATCCTCCTCGCGGGCCGCACCCCGCCCCGCCGGACCCCGCGGATGTACCGCAGCGACATCGGCCGCCTCTAGGCCGTCTCTTTCGGATCTTGCCCTTCGGGCCCGCGTCGTCCGGTGCCGTGCATCGCAAGGCGGAGGGGCGCCCGCGTACTGGACGTACTGGGGTACCCCGACAACCTGGGGGTCCCCCGGGACGGAGTCCGGGGGATGAGGTGCGGTGCCGGGCGGCGCGGGCCCGGCACGGCCAGGCCCGCCCGCGCCGCCCCGCCGGGCGAGCTGTCCCCGGTCGGGCGGTCCGCGCGGCCCTGCCCGTCGGGCGAGGCGCTCGCCGCAGGCGTACCCGGATCCCCGCCGGACCCCGCAGGCCGCAGCCCGCACGGCCCCGCCGTCGAGGGCCCGGCCCGCCGCAGCCCGGGCCGGGCTGCGTTCCGCGGGGCTCGCCGCAGGCGTCCGGCGTCAGCGGCCCAGGCCCGCCCCGGACCCCTGAGGCGGGGGGCCCGGCACGGTCCCGCCGTCCAGGGGCCGAGCCCCGCCGCAGCGCGCCCCGGCTCCGTCCGCAGGGCTCGCCGCGGGCGGCCGTCAGCGGACCTCGACGAAGTCCTCCGCCGAGCGCGCCGGCCGCTGCGGCGGGGCCGCCGCCGCGTGGCCGACCGCCACCGTCCCCATCGGGTCCCAGTCCTGCGGCAGCTCCAGCACCTCCCGCACCACGTCCCGGCAGAACATGGTCGAGGACACCCACGCCGACCCCAGCCGCTCGCCGGCCAGCGCGACCAGCAGGTTCTGTACGCCCGCGCCCATGGCGACCACGAACATCTCCCGCTCCGCGGCGTCCCGCCGGGCGTGCCCGTAGTGGTGCGCCCCGTCCGTCACCAGACACGGCACCACCAGGTACGGGGCGGCCCGCAGCACGTCCCCGCGCCGCACCCGCTTCGCGATGGACTCCTCGGACTTGCCGTCCGAGCGCAGGTCCGCGATCCACGCGTCCCGCATCGCGTCCAGCAGCCGCACCCGCGAGGACTCCGACTCCAGCAGCACGAACCGCCACGGCGTGGTGTGGTGCGGGGCCGGGGCCGTCACGGCCGCCGCCACCGCCCGCCGCACCGCGCCCGGGTCCACCGGCTCCGCCGTGAAGGCCCGTACGGTACGGCGCTGCGTGACGGCTTCCCGTACAGCCTCCGAGGTGCCCAGCCGGAACATGTCGTCGACCGGCGTGCGCACCAGGTCCCGGGCCGTCGCGCCCTCGCCCAGGACGTGCGCCAGTCCGCGCACGACGGCCACCGGCAGGCCGGCCGCCTTGCCCTTGACCAGGTCGCCGGCGGCGGCGAGCTCGTCCGCCGTCGCCACCACCGTCGCGCTCAGCGGGTTGCCGTGGGCGTCGGTGGCGCCGCGCAGGTCGTCCAGGACCCGCACGCCGGCCGAGCCGATGGCGACGTCCGTCAACCCGTTGCGCCACGGCCGCCCGAAGGTGTCCGTCACGACCACGCCCACGTCCACGGAGAGCGCGTCGCGCACCCCGGCGCGGATCGCGGCCGCCGACGCGTCCGGGTCCTCCGGGAGCAACAGCACGGTGCCGGGCGCGGTGTTGGAGGCGTCCACGCCGGCCGCGGCCATCACCAGGCCCTGCCGGTTCTCGACGATGCGCAGGGGGCCCCGGCGCGCGACCACCCGTACGGTCTCCGCGTCGATGGCGGCCTCGCGCGAGTCCGCCCGCACGATCCGGCCCTCGGCCTTGGAGACGATCTTCGAGGTGACGAGCAGGACGTCCCCGTCGCGCAGACCGGGTGCGGCCGTCGCGATCAGCTTCGCCAGGTCGTCGCCCGGCCTGACCTCCGGTATCCCGTCGACGGCCCGCACCTCGTACGAGGGGGCCGCCGTCACCGAGAGGCCTCCGCCAGCTCCAGCGCGGCCCGGGCCATCTCGGCGGTGGCCTCCGGGTCGGTCATCATCAGCGGCACCGCGCGACAGGTGATCCCGGCGGCCTCCACCTCGGCGACGGCGGCCGCGTCGGAGGTGTCGACGAGCCAGCCGTCGAGCAGCTCGGTCCCGTAGTGCAGGGCGACCGCGGCCGCCGTGGACTCGACGCCCACGGCGGCGAGCACCTTGTCGGCCATGCCGCGCACGGGTGCGCCGCCGACGATGGGGGACAGGCCGACGACGGGGGCGTCGGCGGCGGCGATGGCCTCGCGGATGCCGGGCACGGCGAGGATCGTGCCGACCGACACCACGGGGTTGGACGGCGGGAAGACGATCACGTCGGCCGCGGCGATGGCCTCCAGCACGCCGGGTGCGGGCTTGGCCTGCTCGGCCCCCACGGGTACGACGGCCTCCGCGTCGACCGAGGCGCGCAGCCGGACCCAGTACTCCTGGAAGTGGATGACCCGGCGCTCGCCGGTTCCGGCCTCGGTGATCGCGACGTGGGTCTCGACCCGGTCGTCGGACATGGGCAGCAGCCGCACCCCGGGCTGCCAGCGGTCGCAGAGGGCCTCGGTGACGGCGCTGAGCGGGTAGCCGGCGCCGAGCATCTGCGTGCGGACGATATGGGTGGCGAAGTCGCGGTCGCCGAGTCCGAACCAGGTGGGGCCGACCCCGTAGGCGGCGAGTTCCTCCTTGACGGTGAAGGACTCGTCGGTGCGGCCCCAGCCCTGGTCCTCGTTGATGCCACCGCCGAGGGTGTACATCACCGTGTCCAGGTCGGGGCAGACCTTGAGCCCGAAGAGGTGAATGTCGTCACCGGTGTTGCCGATGACGGTGATGTCCGCGTCGGGCACCGCCGACTTGAGTCCGCGAAGGAACCGGGCGCCGCCTATACCGCCGGCCAGAACAACAATGCGCATGCAGACAGTCTGTCAGCCGAAGGCTGTCGTACAGGGGTGGTGGTCGGGCGGCGGGTGGGACTGTCGGCCGAAGGCTGTCGTACAGGGGTGGTGGTCGGGCGGCGGGTGGGAGTGGCAGGCCGGTCGGGGTCAGGCGGGGACGGACTCGGATTCGGCCGGGGAGCAGCTGTGCATCGGCATCTCGGTCAGTCCGGGGAAGTAGACGTGCAGGCTGACCGCGCCGTCGAGGGTGTCGTTCACGACCTCGTGGGCGTAGCCGGGGGCGAAGACGCGCTGGCCGCCGGCGCGGTGGGTGAGCCGTCCGCGGGAGGTGTGCTCGGTGAGCTCGCCCTCCAGGACCGTCAGGACGCCGGAGGAGGCGCCGTGGTCGTGCAGGCCGCTGCCCTGGCCGGGGACCCAGCTGAGCAGCCAGACCTCGTAGCCGGGGCCGGTGCGCAGCCGGTGGTACCAGCGGGTGGTGGCGTCGTACTGGACGAGGTGCTCCCAGGAGGCGCGGTCCTCGGCGATGGAGCGGGCCAGGCCGACGAATTCGGCGACGGTGGCCGGGTGTTCGCGGGCGGGCTGGAGGAGGTGCTGGACGGCGAGGATGTCGCCGGCGATCTGCAGGTCGCTCTCGACGGTCGCGGTCACGGCCGTGGGGGTGACGGCGGCGGGAGCGGTGGTGGTGCTGTTCATCGGGGTGTACCTCGACGGATGTCAGTCGTGCTGGCGGTCGCTGTGGGGGTGGGCCGGAGCTCTGGGGAGCCGAGGCTCCACGGGCATCAACAGCTGCAACAGCAACAGCGAACCTGGGCAGCGCAGAGGAACCCACGAATGGGGGTCCGGGTGGTGGCTGCGGGCGCTGACATGCGAACTAGGAGAACGGGTTTAGGGTCCAGCTGTCAACCCAATGTCCGGTTTGGGGGAAAAGTTTCACCTCATCCGGTTACTGTGTGCGGAGAAAGGTTTGTGCAGTCCGCGGCAGGGGAGGTGGCGCTGCGCCGGGACTCAAACCTGATCTCGCCATGTCGTGACCTGAATGTGATCTGCGCCGCTCTTCGGGGTGGGTCGCAACCCCGCTTCGGGGCGACGCGTGGATTACGAGTGAAGGTGACATCTGATGACGCCAATGGCATGTGTCACGATTTTTGGCGATATGAACACTTTCTGCATAGGCTTGGTTCCGCAGAGTGAATAAGGGGCCCAATAGCAGATCTCGGCTTGACTGCCCCGGAGCCACGCACTTGTAATTTCACTCGTGTCGTTACGTAGCTATGAGTGACGACGTGACCACGGGGACGCACCAACAGAGCGAGGGGCGCACATGACCGAGCTGTTTCAGGAACTGCTGGTCGAGGAAGCGGACGAGGAGCTCGGATGGCAGGAGCGCGCCCTGTGCGCCCAGACCGACCCCGAATCCTTCTTTCCAGAGAAGGGCGGCTCCACCCGGGAGGCCAAGAAGGTCTGCCTCGCCTGTGAAGTCCGCTCCGAATGCCTTGAGTACGCCCTCGCCAACGACGAGCGATTCGGCATCTGGGGCGGCCTGTCCGAGCGCGAGCGCCGGCGCCTGAAAAAGGCAGCCGTCTGATACCGCCGGAGCGCCACCGACCCGGCACCCGCAGCACCCCGCACGACATATCCGAATATCCGAGCAACGCGTCGAGCGCGACGCACAGCCGAACGAAGAGCACCACACACGGTCCGCCTCCTGCACCTTCCCCGCAGGAGGCGGACCGCTGCTTTGGCAGCCGTTAGGGTGGGGCGCTGTCCAGCAGCCTCCGAGGGCACACCACCCCCGGACCCCCGGCCGGAGGGCCCGTACCGCGATGTCCCTGCACAGCCAGTCGACGGCCTCCTACCAGGCGCCCGTCACACCCGAGTTCCCCCGGCACGTCGTCACCGCGGTCCTCGTCGCCCACGACGGCGCCCGCTGGCTGCCCCGGACGCTCGCCGGCCTCCTCGGCCAGGAACGCCCCGCGCAGAACCACGTCGCCGCCGACACCGGCAGCGCCGACGAGTCCGCACGACTGCTCACCGAGGCCCTCGGCGACGACCACGTCCTGCACCTGGCCCGCCGCACCGGATTCGGCACCGCAGTCGACGAATCCGCCCGCACCGCGGGCACCCTGACCCCCGAGGACCTCCCCTACCTCAAGCGCCCCAGCGGCTGGGACCCCGTCAGCCGCACCTGGCGCGACGACGCCTACGACCTTCCCGACCTGCCCCACGGCGAACCCGTCCAGTGGCTCTGGCTCCTCCACGACGACAGCGCCCCCGAACCGGACGCCCTCACCGAACTGCTCCGCGTCGCCGACGAGAACCCCGACGCCGCGATCATCGGCCCCAAGCTCCGCGGCTGGTACGACAAGAAGCAGCTCCTCGAAGCCGGCGTCACCATCGCCCGCAGCGGCCGCCGCTGGACCGGCCTCGACCGCCGCGAACAGGACCAGGGCCAGCACGACCAGGTCCGCCCCGTCCTGTCCGTCTCCACCGCCGGCATGCTCGTGCGCCGCGACGTCTACGACGAACTCGGCGGCTTCGACCGGCGCCTGCCCCTCATGCGCGACGACGTCGACCTGTGCTGGCGCGCCCAGAGCGCCGGCCACACCGTCCTCGTCGCCCCCGACGCCGTCATGCGCCACGCCGAGGCCTCCGCCCGCGAACGCCGCACCGTCGACTGCGCCGGCCGCACCAGCGCCAGCCCGCACCGCGTCGACAAGGCCGGCGCCGTCTACACGATCCTCGCCAACAGCTCCGGCCGCGCCCTGCCCTACGTCCTGCTGCGCGTCCTGTTCGGCACCGTGCTGCGCACCCTCGCCTACCTGATCGGCAAGGCCCCCGGCCAGGCCGTCGACGAGATCACCGGCCTCCTCGCCACCCTGCTGCGCCCCGGCCGCCTCCTCGCCGCCCGCAAGGCCCGCCGCCGCCCCGCCGTCCCCGCCTCCGAACTGCGCCCGCTCTTCCCCCCGCCGGGAGCCTCCCTGCGGGCCAACGCCGACCAGCTCGCCGGCTACTTCGGCGGCGACCGCGCCACCGACTCCGCCCCCGCCGGCCGGCACGGCGGCGGCAGCATCCTGAGCGCGCCCGGCGAGGACGGCGACTACCAGGAGACCGAGCGCTTCGCACGCCTCAAGCGGATCGCGCGCAACCCCGCGCCCTTCCTCTTCGGACTCCTCCTTCTGGTCTCCCTCGCGGCCTGCCGCGCCCTGATCGGCGGCGGTTCCCTCATGGGCGGCGCCCTCCTGCCGGCCCCCGCCGGCGGCCTCGACCTGTGGAGCATCCACACCGACGGCTGGCACCCCGTGGGCACCGGCTCCACCGCCGCCGCCCCGCCCTACCTCGCCGCCCTCGGCGCCTTCTCCACCCTGCTCCTCGGCTCCACGCAGGCCGCCCTGACGCTCCTCCTCGTCGGATCGGTCCCGCTGGCCGGCCTCACCGCCTACTTCGCCTCCCGGCCGCTCGTCGAATCCCGGCTGCTGCGCGCCTGGGCCGCCACCGCCTACGCCTTCCTCCCCGCCGTCACCGGCGCCCTCGCCGGCGGCCGCCTCGGCACCGCCGTCCTCGCCGTCGTCCTCCCGCTCATCGCCCGCTCCGCCATCGCGGCCTTCGGCCTCGGCGATGACGCCGCAGCCCCCGAGCAGCGGGGCGGCTGGCGCGCGGTGTGGACGTACACGCTCCTGCTGACCGTGGCCACCGCCTTCACCCCGGTCGTCTGGCCGCTCGCCGCCCTTCTCGGCGCCGCCGCGCTCGTCCTGCGCCGCGCGCAGTGGAAGACGTACGGCCTGCGGCTGCTGGCCACCCTCGCCGTCCCCCTCGTCGTCCTCGCCCCCTGGTCCCTGGGCCTGCTCACGCACCCCGGCCGTTTCCTCCAGGAGGCCGGGCTGCCCTACGGAGCCGGCTCCGCGGGGGCACTGGACCTGCTCGGCATCAGCCCCGGCGGCCCCGGCACCGGCGCCCGCCTGCTCCTCGCAGGCGTCGTCCTGGCCGCCCTGGCCGCCCTGCTCCGCGCCGACCGGCAGTTCGCCGTCCGCACCGCCTGGGCCACCGCCCTGGCCGCCCTCCTCCTCGCGGTCCTCGCCAACCGGACCGCCTGGGCCGGACCGGCCACCCTCGTGTACGGAATCGCCCTCCTCGCCGCCGCCATGGTCGGCGCGGACGGCGCCAAGGACCGGGTCGCCGCCCGCAACTTCGGCTGGCGCCAGCCGCTGGCCGCACTCATCGCCCTCGCGGCCGCCGCGGGCCCGCTGATCGCCGCGGCCACCTGGATGATCGCCGGCGCCGACGGCCCGCTCCAGCGCCGCGACCCGGTGCAGGTACCGGCCTTCGTCGCCGACGCCGGCGGCGACGACAACCAGACCCGCACCCTGCTCCTCGACCTCGGCGGGCCCGCCACGGTCTCCTACAGCCTCGTCCGCGGCCCCGGCGGCCGCCTCGGCGACGCCGAGATCACCGCCCGGACCGGCGACGACCCCCGGCTCGACAAGGTCGTCTCCAACCTCGTCGCAGGCTCCGGAGCCGACCAGTCCAGCCAGCTCAGCGCCTACGCCATCCGCTTCGTGATGTTCCGCCCCGGCGGCCCCGAGGACATCCGCCGCGTCCTCGACGCCACCCCCGGCCTGAGCCGGCGCCACCAGCAGGACGGCACCGCGCTGTGGGGCGTCGAGCCCTGGCTGCCGCGCGCCGTCATCGTCTCCGCCAAGCAGGGCGAGGCCCCGATCCCGGTCGCCGCGGGCCCGGTCGAGGCCCACGGCAAGATCCCCGCGGGCGAGGCGGGCCGCGTCCTGCGCATCGCCGACCGGGCCGACGCAGGCTGGCAGGCCACCCTCGACGGCAAGCCGCTCAAGGCGAAGACCCTCGACGGCTGGGCCCAGGGCTTCGAACTCCCCACCGGGGGAGGCCGCCTCGACCTCGTCCACGAGGCCTCCCTGCTGCGGACCGCCTGGAACTGGACCCAGGGCCTGCTCGCCCTGGTCCTGCTGGTCATGGCCCTGCCCGGCCGGCGCGCCGAGCTCGACGACGACCTGCCCGAGGAGGAGGCCGCGTCCGCGTCCCGTCCCGGTCCGGGCGAGGCCGGCGAGGGCCGCCGCGCCCGCAGGCTCCGCGCCGAGGCCGAGGCGGACACCGCACCCGGCCCCGTGGAGACCGCGGCCGCCGCCGACCCCTACGCCCAGATCCCCGCGCAGCCGGTGTACGGCGAGGAGCCGTACGCCTACCCGGCCTACGGCGACCAGGGCGGCTACCCGTACGACCCCCAGCAGCAGCCCCAGCAGCCCCAGGAGCAGTACCCGTACGAGCAGTACCCCGGGTACGACCAGCAGCAGGGCGGCCCGGCCTACGAGACCCCGTACCCGCAGCAGCAGCACCAGCAGCAGTACCCCTACCCGTACGAGCCCTACGAGTCGTACGAGCAGTACCCACCCCACGACGTCCACGCACAGCACGACCCGCGTCCTGACGGGAGCCCCCAGCAGTGAAGCAGCGCGCACCCCTGACGCTGGCGGCCGTGACGGCGGCGCTGGCCGCCCTCACCGGCGTGGCCGCCCTCACCGCGCCCGCCCCCGCGGGCGGGGCCTCCGACGGCAAGGCGGCGGCCTCGGCCCGGATGCCCGTGGAGCGGTCCCTGCTGGTGTGCCCCAGCCCCAGCTCCTCGGACATCGCCGAGACCACGTACACCTCGTACACGCCCGGCGCCCCCGCCGGGGAGGGCAAGGGCTCGGCCCGGCTGCTCGGCGCGACCAAGGACGCCAAACCCGTCCTGGAGCCCAAGGAGCCCGGCAAGCCCGTCGGAGCCACCGCCAACGGGGCGGACGCCCCCGCCCTCACCGGCAGCGCCGACGGCGTCCTCGCCCCCGGCTGGACGGCGCAGCTGACCACCAAGGTCTCGGTCGGCCGAGCCCGGGGCGTCCTCGGCGTCGGCTGCACCGCGCCCGGCACCGACTTCTGGTTCCCCGGGGTCAGCACCGCCAAGGGGCGCGAGGACTACCTCCACCTCACCAACCCCGACGACGCGGCCGCCATCGTCGACATCGCGCTCTTCGGCCCCGACGGCCTGGCCAAGCCCGACGCGGGCACCAGCGAGAACATCCGCGTCGACCCCAAGTCCACCAAGACCGTCCTGCTCTCCTCCCTGCTCCCGGCCACCCAGCTCGCCGACGCCACCGCCCACGTGACGACCCGCGCGGGCCGGGTGGGCGCCTCCGTGCAGGTCTCCGAGGAGAACGTGGGCGCCGACTGGCTGCCCGCCTCCACCGACCCGGCCGGCTCGCTGGTGCTGCCCGGCATCCCCGCGGACGCGACCTCCGTACGGCTGGTCGCCTTCGTGCCCGGCGAGGAGGACGCCGACCTGAAGGTGCGCCTGGCCGGACCGGGCAGCGCCATCAGCCCGGCCGGCAACGAGCAGCTGCACGTCAAGGCGGGCATGACGGCGGTCGTGGACCTCAAGGACGTGACCCGCGGCGAGCCCGGCTCGCTGCTGCTGACCCCGGCAGACGCCAAGAAGGCCGCCCCGGTGGTCGCTGCGGTACGCGTGGTCCGCGGCAGCGGCGCCAAGCAGGAGCTCGGATTCGTCCCGGCCACCGGGCCGGTCGGCGCCCGGGCGACCGTCGCCGACAACCGGCCCGAGGAGAACACCACCCTGCTGTCGCTGACCGCCCCGGGCGCCGAGGCGAAGGTCAAGGTGACGGCGTCCCCGGGCACCGGCGGCGGCGAGCCGGCCTCCCAGGAGGTCACGGTCAAGGCGGGCACCACGCAGACGCTGACCCTGGCCCCCGCCGGCGGGAAGGGCTCCTACGCCCTCACCGTCGAGACCCTCTCGGGCGGCCCGGTCCACGCGGCCCGCACCCTGTCCCTCCCGAACGACGGCATCGCGATGTTCACCGTCCAGGGCTTCTCGGACGACCACTCCACGGTGTCGGTCCCCAGGGCCGTCCAGGACCTCTCCGTCCTGACCAGGTGACGATCGGGGCCCCCGCCGTGGCCGGACCGTTCGTCAGTCCTGGCCGTAGCGGGGGTCCACCGTCTCCGGGGTGAGGCCGAGCAGCTCCGCCACCTGCTCCACCACGATCTCGTGGACCAGCATCGCCTTCTCGTCGCGCGTCTTCGTACGGATCTCCACCGGCCGCCGGAAGACCACGATCCGGGCCGGCCGCCCCTGGCGGGACTCCGACACCGCACCGAGCGGCACCGCCTCGTCGTTCCATCCGCCGTCCGGACCGCCCGGCGGCCCCGGCACGTCGCCCACCAGGAACTCCACCTCGGACAGCTGCGGCCAGCGCCGCTCCAGCCGCTCCACGGAGTCCCGTACGAGATCCCCGAACAGCTCCGCCCGGCTCGCCGCCAGGGGCACCTGCGGAGGGGCCAGCGGACCGCGCATCCCGCGCCCGTGCCGGTCCCGCCGGCGCGTTCTGGGCTCGACGGGGACCCCCGCGGGGGGCTCGGCGGGGCAGGGGGGCAGAGGGGTGTCCGTCACCCCCGCAGGGTAGCTCCGAGCACGACACGGGGGAGTGAGCAGCGGTGGAGTCGTCGCGGCCCGGTCAAGAGTGCGGTACCGTCCAACGTCGTGAGCCTTGTACGTCGCTGTTCGCGCACCGCGTGCGGCCGCCCTGCCGTCGCGACACTGACGTACGTCTACGCCGATTCGACCGCAGTTCTCGGCCCGCTCGCCACATACGCCGAACCCCACTGCTACGACCTGTGCGCCGAGCACTCGGAGCGCCTGACAGCCCCGCGGGGCTGGGAGGTCGTCCGTCTGTCCGACGGGTCCGGTCCGTCGCGCCCCAGCGGCGACGACCTCGAAGCCCTGGCCAACGCCGTCCGTGAAGCCGCGCGCCCGCCGGGCCGCGCCCCCGGGCAGGCCGGATCCGGCAAGGGCGGCCAGACCACCGGCGAGACCCGTCGCGGACACCTGCGCGTCCTCAGATCGCCGGATTCCTGACGCTCGGGTCATCTGCGGGACAGCTGCTGGTTCAGGGTAGGTTGGCCGGACCGCACAGAACCTCAGGAGGGCAGGCAGTGGCCGCAGATCTTTCGAACATCGTCAAGGCGTATGACGTGCGTGGCGTTGTGCCGGACGAGTGGGACGAGTCGCTGGCGGAGCTGTTCGGTGGTGCTTTCGTCGAGGTCGTGGGTGGTTCGGCGATCGTGGTGGGGC